>JBMNSO010000062.1:0-9828 GCA_050945235.1 Mahellales bacterium | reverse complement strand
ATACCGCATGGTAAGGAAAAAGCCGGATACCGATAGAATTACCATGGTAGATAGGGGCAGAACCAGGTGATGTACAACATCCAGCACCCTGGCAAGGCCGGTATAACCTTGGAACGCCGAATAGGCGCCGTATACCGGGAACCAACCCAACCGGACCGCCAGTACCGAAACCAAGATCATGCCTATCCAAAAGGCGGGGGAGGAGCTTAAAAAGGACGTACCTATCAGCAGGTTGACATCTACCCTGGACTTACGCCTTAAGGCAGCCACCACCCCCAGCAGTGAGCCCACCACCGTGGAAATGACCAGGTTGGCGGCGGCCAGTAGCAGGGTCCAGGGCGCTGCCTCCGCCAATACCTGGGACACCGGCAGTTTCCTTGAATAGGACATGCCCCAATCGAGGGTTACAAGATCCTTAAGATAATACCCGAACTGTACAGTCATGGGCTTATCCAGGTTATACAGCTTTAAAGCCTCCTGCCTTTCCTGGGGACTTAGCATGCCCACATCTTCTCCCATGAGATAGGCAAGGGGACTGCCCGGCAGCAGCCGGGGCAGCATAAAGTTTATTAAAACCACCAACAGCAGTAGTATTATATATTGAGTTAATTTTCCCGTTCTTATCCTGGCTTTCAATGATTTATCCCTTGTTTTTATGGCGTTTTATCCTGATTAATATTATTACAACGGCTATAGCCAGTATTATCACCAGCCACCATAACCCGGTATTCCTTTGACCTGCCACATCCCCGGCGGTGTCATCGCCCTGGTTGTCGGTGGTTGATTGGACCGGGTCTGTGGATTGGGGCCCCTCTTGGTCCTGGCCTGAATTATCCGCAGCCTGCCAGTCACCGGGCAGGAAAGAAAATTTATTGATAATCCCGACACCATCCACCAGCACCCACCGGTCATAAGCACTCTTATCATAGGCGGCCACCACCTGGGAATAGTAGAGCGGTATCACCGGCACCTTATCGGCCAACACCCGTTGCATTTCCTTTATTATATCTAATCTCTCACCTTCGTCCAAGGTGGTCTTCAGTTTATCAACCAGCCCATCAAAGGCCGGATCGTTAAAGGCGCCTATGTTTAAGTTGGCCTTTGTCAGATCGGAATAGAACAGGTCCACCAGTCCGTCGGGATGCATTTGGCCGGAAGCCGACCAGCCCCACATGGCCATCTGGTAATCCCTGCCCTGGGTGACGTCAAACCCCGGCCATACCTTATCGTCCAAGGTGCCCGATTCCAAGGATGAAACCTTAAGATCAATGCCCACTTTCCTCAAATGCTGGGCAATGACCTCCGCCGTCCTGATCCTGCCGGGATTATTGGCATATACCAAAACCTCAAACTCCAAGGGCTTGCCATCCTTATCTAGGCGAATATCGTCTTGGTTCCTTTGGGTAAACCCTAGGCCGTCCAACAGTTCATTGCTTTTTTGGATATCGGCATCGAAAACCAGGTCCTTCATGCCCCAGGGCAGGTTTGGGTTGGAAAAACCCAGGCTGCCCCTGTCGCCATAGCCCAGAAGCACGGTATCCACCAGGTCTTTGGTATCTATGGCCAGAGCCAGTGCCTTCCTGAACTGTGCCTCACTAAGGGGATATACCTCGTTGTTTATTTGGATGAGGGTAGTGGTTAGACCGGTACCGGTTATTATTTCGATCCGGTTATCGGCGCTGAAGGTATCTACCAGCTCCGGTGCCAGATGAGCGGTGGTGCCATGGATCTGCCCGGCCTTAAGGGCCTGGAAGATGGCACCGGTATCGGTCATGATGGGCATGGACAGATTTCTCACCAAGGGAGTGCCCATAAAATAATCCTCCATGGCCTCCAGCTTATAGTACTGCCCTGCCTTGTAATCGACCATCCTATATGGGCCGCTGCCTATAACCTCCTGCACCTCATCGGCCCTTTCCATGTTTTTATAAATGTGTTTGGGTATAATGGGAAAATCTGCCAATCCCTTTTTCAAAAAATCGGGGTTGGGCTCGGTAAGCACCATGGAAAAATTCAGTGGGTCTTGTACCTCTATCTCACTTACCATGCCTGCGATATTCTTCCATCGAGCACTTTGCTGGTTTAGGGCATATTCAAAGGAAAATTTTACGTCATCGGCGGTCACCGGACTGCTATCGTGCCATTTCAAGCCTTCCTTAAGTTCCATGGTATATACCTTATATTGGTCATCTATGGTATAATCCTTTACCATCCATGGTATAGGCAGGTTATTCTTGTCATAGGCGAACAGGCTGTCATATATCAGCCTCATGACTTCAATACCGGGATACCCGGTTACATAGGTATAGGGCGTCAATGTGTTTTCGTCCCTATGTATGGCAATTATCAACGTATCCTCTCCCTGGTTGGCCATGGCCATGGAAGGAAACAGTGACAAAACCATGGCAACTAGAAGCATAGTAACTATGATATACTTTTTTATTTTTATATTAAGCATAAGAAACCCCTTTCTCCGTATATGCCTTAATACTTCGTGCATGCCTTAATAATGTCCAAAATATTCGTATACAGCCGCAAGGTGCGACCCTTTGGTGTTATGCAATTACACAACAAGGTTCTCCAAGTGGAATTTGCCTTCCCTTCTATAGGCCTCCGCCAGGGCATATCTTCCATGGCTGCAGGCACCGTTGTATAGATGAAGGGCTTTGTCTATCTGGCGGTGGGCTGCCCTGCCCTTTTGATAATAATCCGGCAGCTGGGACCAATTTGGCACCACTGCCTCCAGGGCACTGTCACCGAAATAGGTCTCAAAATGTCGGCCGCTGAACTCCATCTGGCTGGTCAGCCTATCCATGGCCTGCTCCTTTTTATTCCACACCCCGGCTACATCCACTACGCAATTGGGATGCTCCGGCGTCATGTAATAAATAGTGGGTATGGGGTGGCTTTCCAAGCCCGGCATCTCATCCAATGCGAAATCCCTGGCCGCCAGGGCGATGCTTTCCAGTATCAAAAGCATTGCCAGCCTCCGATCGGGGTCCAGATCATGATACGAATGCTCCGGATCCTGAGTGATTATAATATCCGGCCGGGTCTGCCTTATTACCTTTACCAGCTTTTTCTTGCCCTCCTTGTTAACCTCCACCGCTCCATAATCAAAGCCTGTAAAGGAAACTTCCACATCCAATACCTTTGCGGCCTCCATCACCTGGGACCGGGTCCCTTCCTTGGACAACATAATGGAAGCATAGGACTTTCCGCCCGCCGCCGCATTCTTGGCCAGCGCGCCGCCGCATTCCACAACCTCCATGCCATATACGCCCAATAATAACATGTTCACACCTTTATTCTCCAAAACCGTCCACTCCTATTCGTATTCTATGTAATCGACCAACAAAAAAGCCATAAAGATGTGCAAACCCTGCATACCTTCATGGCCGGTTATAGTCTTCATGACTACGTTATATATTCATTTTTATATAAAAATTATATTTTTATTTTTCGTCTGTGTCAATATTGATGTAAGTTTGTAGCAAATAAGTAATAGAAATAACAAAATTCCACATCTGCATGGACACCCAAGGACACCACCCAGGGATGGTTCTGCGTCCAATTCAATGGCAATAGGATGGACACGACAGGACCGTCCCCTGTCCAACTGTCCGCTAGAGGATGGAGGCGATGTCTACAGTATTATCCACAACGGCGTCGGCGCCTTCCTTTTCAAGGACATCCCTGCCAAAGGATGAGGTCACCGCTATACACTGCATGCCCGCCGCCTTTGCCGCTTTAATACCGCTTATGGCATCCTCCACCACCAGGCAGTTATTCGGCGATACACCGATCTTTTGGGCTGCATATAGGTAAATATCCGGGAAGGGTTTCTTTTTTTCCACATCCTCGCCGCAAACTATGGCAGCAAATATGGAAGCAGCTATGCCGGTCACCCTTAAGTTGGCCTCCACCTTCACCTTATCGGCGCTGCTTGCCAATGCCAACACATAACCCCTTTCCTTCATTTCCAACAAAAACTGCTGTACACCGTCATATATACCCAGATTGTCGGCAACAATGTCCACATATATCTCATAAACCCTTTTTTTCATCTCCAGCCTGTACGGCACTCCGTACTTCTCAGCCACTCCACCTATGAATCTATCCTCGCCCATGCCCACAAAGGGTTCGAAATCATCGATTTTTGCATCCACCCCAAACTCCTTCAACCCGGCAATGGCCGCCGCTTTTATCACCGGTTCAGAATCCATTAGCACACCGTCCATATCAAAAATCAATGCCTTTACATTTTCAAACATAATGATCCCCTTTATCATATTATCTTTTATCGATATTAGCACAATCACTAAATATTATACCGTAAAACCTATCCCTTGTGTATACTCAGTAAAACGTAAAAGGCATTTTCATGCCTCCTTTATTTTTCTATCCTTCCTTGTCCTTGCTATCCAGTCCTTTAAATCCTTTATCCTGTCCATGGCTTCGCTATAACCCTGCCTATAAAGGCCGTCGATCTTGTCCATATCCCTGTCCATCATGGCCACTTCAATCTTAGCCTGGGGTCTGAATACAAACACCTTGCCCTCTGCCTCCAGTTCCAAAATCTTGTTTAGGCACCGGTTATACATTATATGCCTTTTTCTCATGGCCTGTACAAATTTTGGATACCTGGCCAGCACCATCGCGGCAATGGCACTCGTCCTAGCCGGTTTTTTAACATACCCTTCGTTTCTGGTGAGAACTACAACGTTAAAGGCGTTTCCATCGGCCATTGACTTTTCCACAGGTATGGAATCGGATATACCCCCGTCAAGATACATTCTGCCGTCTATCTCCACCGGCCGACAGATAATGGGCACACTGCTGGATGCCCGGAGTATTTTCTCCATAAAAAAACGGGGATCATAATCCTTTTGCTTGAAATATACGGCCTGGCCGGAGACACAATCGGTGACACAGGCATAAAAGATAGTAGAAGTTTCATAGAAGGTTTGATAATCAAAGGGTGCCAAACGGTTGGGCAGATCGTCAAACAGAAAATCCATGCCAAAGTACATACCCTTTTTCAATAGGTTGCCCCAGCCGGAATACCTCTTGTCCTCGACAAAATCCACAAAAACCCTTTTGTTCCTCTCCCTCTGCCGTGCCACAAAATTAGCGCCGTTGTTGGCACCGGCTGATACCCCTATCACATAGGGAAATTCAATACCTTTATCCATTAACGCATCCAATACACCGGAGGTATAGGCCCCCCTCATGCCGCCCCCTTCAAGTACAAGGCCCGTATTTTCTATAAGCACTGCAGTATCACCTCTAATGAATATACTATATCTAAATATATAATATCTAAAATTTACATCCTTCTATATATACCTTCCCATTAAGGATAAACCCTGGTATTCGGATTTGTCAATGCTAAACTCAATAAACTGTCATTGGCAACCAGGGCTTTCAGAGTTATTACTCTAAATCCATGGCTTTCAGAATTATTACTCTATATCCAAATATCCAGGGTTTTGTAAGGTTATTATTCTATATTCAGTGCTTTATAAGGCTATCATTCAACATCCAGGGCTTTTAAGACATTTGCCGCTCTCTGGCGGGAGATATTATACTCCTGCCAACTGTAGGACCTGGATAATTGGTCTTCTATTGCTTTCAACCGCTCCTTTGCCCAATCGGCTATTTCCTGTTCCTGAACATTAATCAGCCTGGTTATCTCGGGCAGTGCATCATAGGACAGCGTTTGCAGATAGGCCAGGTCGATCTTGCCTGTAGTAAAGTATCTGTCGATATTCCTTCGGGCAATTAGGCTATCCAGGCTTATAAAGTTTACGCCGGCATAGAACACCAGCAACACCACTACATACATCGCCATTAACTTAAAACGGGGCCGTATTATATACACCATGGTTCCCGCCAGCAGCAGGGATTCCAGTATCAGGAAAAGGTAAACCAGTATCCGCAGGTGGGTGTATCCGTATTCCTGCTCATAAAGACCCATCCTGTAAAAAGATGAATAGATCATTACGTAGGTTGCCGCCCCCATTAACAAGAGCAATGCCTTGATGGGCCTTTGTAAAACACCGCTCACTTTTGGAGAATAGGTTATTGCGAACAATAATATGCAGAAATTGACAATCGTAACAGCTACCAATTCAAAAAATCCCCGTCTTGCATACTCGGCATATGAAAAGCCCATCGGAAGGGTATTTGAATGGCCGCCGAAAAGATAGGAAAACTGTATCACGCAAAAGACTATATATATAATATTTACCGCCGCTAAAACAGTAGTTAAAATGGTGGGGTCCGCACATCTTTTATCCTTTATAGCATTAGGCCCTTCATCCGATGTTTTTAAAAAGTATTTTCCCTCCTTCAGGTTAAGAACAAAGCTGTGGAATAATGTCCCGATAATCAAGGCTATGATGACCATATTGAAAATATCAGCCCAGTTTTCGTTTTCAAAGAAGTTGGGTATAAAGGACAACATCCGGTTAAAAACCATATCGGCCGATGATAGCAGTAAAACCAGTATTAATACCAGGGGCAGGGAAATGCATATGCCGGTTAAGACTTTTCTGAGGGCGGAATTCCTTTTAAAAAAACCGGCGGAAAATATCCCTTGGCCAACCAGCTTGTATGGGCGGTGGATATACAGCAGAAAACAAGTGGAGGCTAAAACACCATTGGCTATGTAATCAAGTATGGACCAATTCCGGTTCTTACCCTTAAGGGCGAAAAGAGCGGTTAATACAAACAACAGTAGAATAACCGGTACATTGAGCAGATAGAATATGGAGTTTCTGTTTATAAAGTAGGTTGCTGAAAGAAGGACAATAATAGCTGCCGTAAACCATGGCCTGGGGTTGTTTTTAACATTAAACCCGCTTCTTGTCATAATATACATAAAAGCTGCCATGGCGGCCAAGGAAAAAATAAAAAATGATATACCGAATTCCTTTTCATAAAAAAGCCAGCTGAACAGAATACCCAATAGAGTGCTTAAAACGACAATCCTGTTTTCCTTAATCATTATTCAATCACCCTGTTTCTAATGGATAATTTTATTTTTGTTTCCAACGTTACTTAAATAATAACACAATTATTATTGCAATTCAACAATTATTTATTGTTTATCGATATATTATTCCGGTGATCGAATAATTTTTTGCCAGCCAAATACCGCCTTTATGTCAGCTAAATACCGCCTGTAAAAAATTTTACCACGGCCGGTTATAATCCACCGCCCGGCCGTGGTATCTGACAAATCCCCAATATAAGCTTTTAACCTTACGAAACATAGTCGCCGTTATAGCTTATGAGAGATGCATCCTTAACCCCCTCCATCCTTAGTATATTGTTAAGGAAGGAGGTGTTGTTCTTTAAAACCCTGACTTCCAGCGTAAGTTCCACACCGTCCTTGGAAACGGTTTTGGATTTCACCTTATGCTTGGGCAGTACCCGGTTAATAACACCGTCTATGCCCGGATGGTAGTGGATAACCAGTAAATACGGTTCCGTGCCCCGAAACTTTACCCCTGATAGAATAAGCAATATTATTCCGATTATTATACTACCGCCTATGGTTAGGACATAGAAACCTGCACCGCTGGTCAGGCCTGCGGAAATAGCCCAGAACATAAAACCAATGTCCATGGGGTCCTTAATAGCCGTCCTGAAACGGACAATACTCAATGCACCCACCATACCAAGGGACAGCACCAGATTAGATGTTATAGGCATAATGATCATTGCAGTCACCAGTGCCACTAGAATGAGTGCTATATTAAAACTCCGGGTATACAAAACACCTTTAAAGGTTTTCTTGTACACAAAAAATATAAAAAGTCCTATTATAAAGGTAAGCAACAATGTAATTACTATACGGCTTAGGGTGAGGGGCTGGTTTGAATAACTGAATTCCTCCAATATACTCTTTTTAATTATGTCTTTGAAACTTAACACATCTCCCATTTAATGATCCTCCCAGTTATTTGTTTTAAAGTATTTTCTACAAATTACATATTTCGATGCCGCCGTCCTCAGGCCGACGGATATCTGCATCATATCCCTAATAAAATCAGGGAAAAAGTTATCGTATTTTATTTCCATGATCATCAAGGGCTCGTCCAGGGCCCGTAGGGTAAATAAATCCCTGTTAAATATATCCGTTGAGGTTATGCTTGTCCTCAAGTCCTTGTCAAAGGTGATCCGGATATTGTTGGCCGGGTGGATATAAGCCTCCCTTGTATAATCTACAAGCATGACGGGCCTTAATAAATTGGTCCTCATCTCTATAAAGAACTTCTTTAAAAGGCTGTGGTCGGAATAGTATAAAAAGTCTATATCGTTGTCCATTATTCTGTAAAAATCCTTTTTACTTATGGGGGCAGTTTGCTTATTGATAAACTGGCCAACCTTGGTCTTTTTCTCCAGCTTAACCAATCCGTCATCGTAATTGTATATTCTTATCCTGAATTTCTTTCTATCATTGACCCCGGCTTGTTTATCAAACAATCCGGTGTTGTAGATATCATCAAAATACAGGCTTCTAATATGGTACTCGTTATCACCATCAGAATAGGGGTCTGCCTTCAATATACTGGACAGCCTATTCTTTAAGGTTATATACTGGTGGTGGTTTATAAAATACTTAAGCTCATGCCTGTACCTTTCCTTATGGTTTTTCATCATAGTTACCATTCCTTACTTTAATGTTGATACTCAACTGTTTTTCAAACCGTTTGTGCCCTTATCGTCCGTTAAATGCCGTCAAATGCCTTCATCTCCTGGTTGCTCAGGCCCAGTTCCTGCTGTATATATCCCTTAAGAATGGCCGGGCGCTTGATTGCAAAATCCCTAAGCCTTTGGACATACTTCTTCCAGCCCTCGTATGTGCCGCCCCACCTCTCGCAATCGGCCGGTACTTCCGAATCAATCCTGGCGGCAAATTGATCTATAAGGGCTATTACGTCCTCAGTCTTAAAAGTGTTTTTCAGGTGATAGGCAAACCGGGCAACAAACTCGTCTTTAAACTCCTGGTTTTTCAACAGGTTGTACATGAGGGCATTGGAAAAATTCAGACCGATGCCATGGCCCTCAGGGTTTGTCAGGTACCACACGGTATTGTGGTTAACATTGAAGAATGCCCAGTCTTGGTCGTAGACTATCCATCGCCATCTACCCTCAGGACGGCGATCCCGCCAGAACCGTATATTACCCGAATCGGTATTTCCAAAATACATAATGGCAATCTCATAATCTATGAAGTTTTGGATATCCACCTGGGTTTTCACGTATTCATAGTTTTTGGCAAGCCGCATGTCATTATTTTTTACAAACTTTATTAGCTCGTCATAGTCTTCCCTCTGCCCGAACTTCACCCTACCGTTAGCTTCCAGCAGATCTATGTGCTCAATGGGCACACCATGGTTGCCGGCGATGAAGTGTTCACTGATCTTTTCCCTTATGTTATATAGACCCCAGTATTCGCCGTTTATATAAAGCACCGCCGGACGATGGGCTTGGGCATCCAGCCCCATCCGTCGGGCCAGGGTGGTCATAAAACCGTCCCGTATTTTGGACATGGTTGCGTCCTGGCCGGAGGTCCTTAGAACAATGCTCTTAAACTCCAGTATATCCTTATCATGGAAGAATGGATATTTAATGCTGTCGGAGCCGTAGATATTGCGGGCATGCACAGCAAGGGATTTTTTCTCCATAGCCCTACCGTAGGCACCGAAAACCTTCAGCCCGGCATCCATTTCAAGACCTGGTTTGCCCTCTTCATCGAAGAATTCTATGTGCATTTTCTTCTCCATGTCCTTCCAGAAATTCGCTCCAACGTGG
>JBMNSO010000061.1:0-9984 GCA_050945235.1 Mahellales bacterium | reverse complement strand
AACTGAGTATATTATAACATGTTTGTTATTTTGCAAAAACAAAAAAAGCAACTATACGCTGTATTGGTAATATCTAACCATAGTATTAGTTGCTTTTTAAATTTTTATTTTGTTTATAATGCTTAATAGTACTACATTATTCTAAATCGTTTATTACCAGACCAGTGAGTAACTTAGGATAGAAATATGTAGACTTTTGGGGCATCTTTTCTTGGTGGAGGGCTACTTGCTTTACTTCGTCGATCTTGGTGGCATTTAGAATAAAGGACATCTGATATCGTCCGTTCTCCACTCCCTCCAAAGCCTCCTTTATACCTCTGGTATAATATACATTGTCTTGATTGGCCAGTTTATCTTTGCCTATCCCTAGGATGCCATCCAGTATGAGGGTATGTAGGATGGTGACATCAAGACTTCTGTAAGCATATGACATATCTGTGTGGATATTATCTAATATTTCTCGGTTCTTTAATGATAAAAAGTATAATTCATGATTGCCGCTGTAAAATGCTATAGACGTGTTTTCCTTGCCTCCAGAACACAACATCTTTTCAATTTCATTTAATGAACCATTGTCTTCCATGGGAACAAAGGGGTATTTTTCTACATAAAAATTTTCATTTACCCTTTGTAAAAAGCTTTTTAAATCCCACTTGTGGAGATTTTTTACCATCCTGTGGGTAGGTAATATAACAAGTCCGGGGTCATTCATGTCGACCAGCATCATCATTATAAAATTGTAGGGTTCATTGCCCGTATGTTTGCTGTTTTTTAAAGCCATGTCCTTCTTATATGCCAATGCCGTTTCATACCTATGATGACCGTCGGCAATAAATATTTGTTTATTCTTTAATGTTTCCCTTATAGATTCTATCTCTTCTTTTTTATCAATAGTCCATATCCTATTTCTTATACCTTCCTCGTCTACCATATCAATCACCGGTAAACCCTTTATATTTTTGTTGATTATATCGGATATGGTTTTGCTGGAATCCTCGTACAACGAAAACACCTGGGAAAAATTGGCATTAGTGGCATGCATGAGGTTATATCTGTCGGCCTTGGGCTTGGACAGGGTAAATTCATGGGGCAGTACAACGCCCTGGGAAAAATTTACCAATTCCACACCGCAAATAATTCCTATTCTGGTTTTGGTTACACTATTATTTAAGGTAAATACCTGCTGGTAAATATAAATCGAAGGCTTGGCTTCCTTAACCAGGATGTTGGATTTCTTCCATTCCTTGAAGAATTCTGCCGCCCGGGTATATTTATTGTTTGATTCATTATCCTTTGGAAATTCTTTGCCTAGTTCTAGGCGTATAATGTTATAAGGACTTAGACTATAGTATTTATCCTGCATATCAGCAGATATTATATCATAGGGAGGTGTAGTCACCTCGGTAAGATCGGTTATTTTTTCTTGGTTATATCGTAGTCCTCTAAATGGTTCTATCCTTGCCATAATAATCTCCTTTGTTTTTTAATTAATTTTATCCGGTTAATGATATTACGTCAAGGACATTTAGTTCATTCTTTTAAAATGATCGCTGTTGTTGTTCCTTAATCTGTTTAAATAGTCAATTAAATCGGATGCCTCCAGTTTGGACAGATTTTTTCCGTCCTTTTTATTATATCTTTTGCTGATAATCTCCTTAATATCTTTTTCCTTCATGCCAAGGTTGTTATAAATAGCATAAATAGCTTTTCTTTGTGGTTCGGTGGCCCTATCCTCAATGGCATTATGGTCCATTCTATCTGCGGGGGCAGTTTCCTGCTGACCTACGGGGCTGTCTACGATTCTTTCACCCTCACTTATCTCGGTTGCAAATTGGGTACCGTAGCCAAGGGCTGCCAAGGCCCTGCCATAGGCCTTTGTATAGGCCTTTTCTATATAGTCATAAAAATCCTGCCCGGTTTCAGACCCCACCCCTATTTCAGTATTACCTTTGCTATCAGTAACTTCCAATTCAAAGTATGCAAACCTTTGTTCTCTATCAATAATCTTATCCTTTATTATTGTCTTTGTATTTTCCCTATGATCCTTCCTAAACCAAACCATTCTCCATTTTACTTCAAGATAGTTGGCATATACGGTTTCCCATTGATTGGTTTCCCTATTTTTCCTCCTTGTTGGAAGCTTGGTTATTAGCTCGTCTAAGTTTATGTCTTCAACATTCATGTTTAATACCTCCCATTATGTAGTATCAACATAACGTAAAATAAAAAAACTATAACCTTTTTCCAATAGGACATGTAATAACCAATGGGATATAATATACTATAAGCAAGCTACTGCTAATTAATTATATATATTGGGCAGATATTTTTCAATTAGCTCGGTATTAAAAGGCAGGTATTGTAAAGCCCGAGTTTTGTATTGTCTGATTTTGTTAATATCTAAATAGCCGTATATTATGTCTTCGCTGAAGGGTTCTTTGGATTCTGCTATAATGCCGTCTTTGTTGCTTGTAAGCTCAATAGGTGCATAAATACCGGCCTTGCCGGAAAAAGTAAACCCAAGCAAGGTACCTACCATGGCACTCTTAATCCCATACACCCAGCTTTCCTGGACCCTAGGCCATGTTCCCCGCAGGGCCTTCCAATGGTTATATTCTTCGGCATTTGCAATGGGAATTACAACTATGTCTGCACCCTTTAATGAAGCGATTCTAAAGGTCTCGTAATATGTAGCGTCCATACAGATGGGAAAACTTATACACCCTATCCCTGTTTGGCAGACTGTTATATCATTACTTCTGCCCAGCCCCCACTCCATTTCCATTGGCATTAGATGGACCTTCCTTTGTTTACCGATGGTGTTGCCTTCGTTGTCAAATAGATAACCGCAGTTAAACAACCTTTCATCTTCAACAACAGTACTTCCTGCCATAATATAAATATCGAAAAGTTTAGCCAAGGTTGAAAACAAGGTAACATAGATTCTTTCGATTATAGGGGCTATGTACTTTAATATATCCAATACCGATGGGCTGCTATTATGGTCGGTCTTTGAGCCCATGGAATCCTGTTTGCCTATACCGGGCAAAAGGCCTAATAGCTGGAGGGTATGATACTCAGGCAGGGCTATAAATTGGCATTTGTTATTTTTGGCTAAAACAACCCACCTTAGCATATCATCCATGTATTTGTATATGTTCTTATATAAACGGGCCTTTATTTGAACGGTAGCAACTTTGACAACGTTGTTTTGATTATTTTGTGAAGATGGGTCATGTAAATATCCAGCAGCTTTTTTTGTAATATATCTACGCAGCTTTTTTGGGTTACTTATAATCAAAAGGTATATATAATATAGTTTTAAAAGGGCACCAAGGAAATACTTCAATTGTCATTCCCCTTTCCATACCCATAGATATGGGGAAAATACTTATTATAAAGGGAGGGATTTAGGCATTTTAATATATCATATTTTTCAATGAGTTCTTCTCTTTTGTTAAAGTCGATTTGTGCTGTGATTATCCCTTGGGTATCATTGTATGACTGTTTGGCAATAATCCCTGTTTGTCCTTGAGTAATCTCACAGGGGCCATAAATGGATGGACAACCGTATAGCTTTAATCCAAATAGCCTGCCCGAAGGCATGACTTCGGCAGCAAAGACTTGATTTTGCTGAACCTGTTGCCATATACCGGATAATTGGTAATTATAGTTCTTCCAAAGCAAATAATTTAGACCTATCAATATATTTGCCCCGGATAGAGACAATATTCTCCCGAGTTCCGGTACCCAGCAGTCGCAGCCCATTAAAATGCCGATATTACATTTTCCCGTTTTTATGACGTTAATACAACTACTCCCTGTAAAATTCAACTGTTTTTCCCATATGTTTATATGGGTTTGAGCTTGATTACCTATAGTTTGTCCTCGTTCATCAATTATATAGGAACAGTTTCTAATACCCCCTTCATGGTACTCCCATAAATTCCCCGGGCAGATAATTACACCGTATTTTTTGCATAGTTTCTGTATGTATGTTAGGTACATGTCCTTGACCTCTAAAGCTTTTCGGTGGTTGTATATATTAAAAAAATCCTGGATTGTGTTATTGTACCCGCCTGATAAATAGAAAAATATAAAGGAAGGCAATATGATTATATCGGTTTTATTTGTTGAACAAAAGCGGACAATATCTAGTATTTCATCCTTTATATCTGCCCAATTCTTAGTATTCTCCAGTTTGATCTGTGCACAGGCAAGCCTGATGCTATTCATCTACGGTCTCCTTTATTTTGAAGCATCATTATATATTTTATTAGTATACAAAAGAAGGAAGTTTATACAACTTCCTTCTTTGTGTACTTATGGGATTTACTATTAAAATCCATATATTGCGGTATGCCATATACATTGGGATATGGTACATAACCCTGTACCAACGGCCTGAAGTATTCCAGGCAATCGTCTTTTATATTATTCTTTTTTTCACAAACCCAATGAACAGGTACTTTTTTTATGTGGTTGGCAACTCTTTCAAGGGAAGAAATGCATGGCTCCACCGAATATGGGGAATTGTTTAGTCTTTTAATACCAACCATTTTTCCGGTTTCTCCTTTGAGGGCATATTTTACTGCTGCTTCACCAACTAACTGGGCTTCATTAAAATCTACCAAAGATGCCATGTGCATGGAACACCGCTGAAGTAGGCCCAGGTTAATGGTCTTTATCCTTTTTGTTATTTTATCCTGTAGTATGCCCTTTAGGACTTGACTTACCCCTCCTAGCGCTTTGTGTTTAAAGCCATCAAAGTTCGACGCGTTTTCACTTGAAATATATCTTCCAAGGTTATCCTTGATACCTTCAGCAGCTACGATGAGTATATTTTTTTTCTTAGTACAAAGGTTCTTTACGTTATTAATAAATTTTTCGTAACAAAAGATAGTTTCCGGAAGGTATATAAAATCAGGGCCAAAGTCTTCATAGTCCTTAATTAACGCGGAAGCGGCCGCCAACCATCCGGCATCCCTTCCCATTACCTCTACGATTAAAATAGTATCATCGTCGTATGACTTACAATCATACATGGCCTCTATTATAGAAGTTATTATATATTTAGCTGCGCTGCCAAAACCGGGACAGTGGTCTGTTCCATTTAAATCATTGTCCACGGTTTTAGGCACTCCTATTATCGATAAAGGATAGCCTACCTCTTTGGCATATTGATCGATTTTTTGAACGGTATCCATGGAATCATTGCCGCCTATGTAGAAAAAATACCTGATATTATTGGCCGAGAACACTTCGAGGATCCTATCGTATTGATGCTTATTGACCGAGGGGTCTTGTAGTCTAAACCTACATGTCCCCAGGGCAGAAGCCGGTGTTAATCTTATTTTCTCCACCGTATTGGAATCCATCTGAGTCATATCAATAAAATCTTCTTTTAAAACCCCCAGTATACCGTTGCGGGCCCCGTATATTTTATGTATACTACTACTCTTAGTTGCCTCGTTAATTATACCGTAGAGGCTGGCATTAATGACCGCTGTAGGACCTCCGGATTGACCAATAATACAATTGCCTTTCAAATGCATGATAACACCCTTTCTTAGTATTGATGTTCTATTGAATATTTTAGCACTATATTTTATATGTGTCTACACATTAAAATAAAAATATGGATATAAGATGCATATATAATAAGTAGTGTACATTATATCATTCCCATAATAACAGTAATAAATATTTTACTATTGAGAATATATTAGAAATATAAGGCGAAAATGACTGGTTATAGGAAATGGAGGCATTGCAGATGAAAAAGATACAACTCTTTTATATAGTGTCCATTGGCCTGCTGTTAGTAGTTATACTTGTACAATACATGAATATTTCCATACCCATAGTTATGGATGCATATTATGCCGGTTATACAGTACCCTATGGCCAATCCCATTATACTGAAACGAAGGATGAAATAATGATAAGCCTGGAAAAAGTGGTGCAAGAAAAGTATTATATTACCTATTCCTGGGTAACTGGTAACGAGAGCTACCTTGGAATAACTCTGCTAGTAGAGAATATTAAAAAAAATCCCTTGAATAAGGAATTTTTTAAAACCATATACTTAATGGATAATGAAGGGAAAAAATATAGACCAATACCGTATTTTGAAATACTGGACTTTCCCGCAGACCAGCCGCTATTATGGAAACAAAAGATAAATGCAAAGTTTGAGCCATTGCCCAACAGAATAAGTGAGATTGATATATATATTTATTATGGTGACAATGTTTATGTGATGAATGATGTCCTACTTTGATGCAAGGGCTATTTTCCAAATATCTTTGCCAAAAATGATTTTTTATTTTCCTTCAACCTTTTTATTTGATCCTTTAGCTCAACTACCTCATAGGTTCTTTGCTTTAGTTGCATTCGTAGCTTAGCATTTTCACACAATTCTATATCTTCGTCCTTTTTTTTGGTTTCCTGTATGAGAAGCTTGATTTCCTCAATAAGGTTGTTTAAGGCTACCAGATTGGATTTTTGATAATACTCCATTTGATGTTGTATTTCTTCTTTAAACTCATTCCTTAAATCATAAAACATCTTTTCCATTGCCTTTGTTGTATTTATTGGCACAATTCCCGCTTCAGCTGCTGCCGTATCCTGTTTACTTGTATCATGTAAAACATACTCAGGAGAATTTAGTATCAGCTTTATTTGTGTGTTTGTAAACCCTTTGTTTTGGAGTTGCTTTATATACTGCAGCTTTTCTATTTCTTTATATGTATAATATCTATGGTTGGCTTTATTCCTCGGAATGTTGAGGTTAAATTCCTTTTCATAGTATCTGAGGACATGGGGTTCATACCCTGTTAAAGAAGCCGCTTCCGTGATAGTATAAGTTTTTTCCTCCAACATATCCTGTTCTCCTTTGTATAATATTTTCTTGTTTAAAGATATTTTACCATAGGATACTTTTTCTATTCAATTGATAAAGACGTCGAATATTGTATATTTCCAGCTTTGCTTTAAAAAATCGGTATTGACATGAGAGGAGTATTATAGTAACATAATATTTGCCTTTATAATTGGGCCTTTAGCTCAGTTGGTCAGAGCAACCGGCTCATAACCGGTTGGTCCGGGGTTCGAGTCCCTGAAGGCCCACCATATTATAAAAAGGTGGCCCAGTAGTTCAGATGGTTAGAATGCCAGCCTGTCACGCTGGAGGTCGAGGGTTCGAGTCCCTTCTGGGTCGCCATATTTTTGCCTCGGTAGCTCAGTCGGTAGAGCAGTGGACTGAAAATCCTCGTGTCGGTGGTTCGATTCCGCCCCGAGGCACCATGTTTTTACAAGAGGTCTCCAGAGGATATTTTTTATAAGGTGTTGATTTTTTTAAGCCTTTGTATTAGAATAATTAAGTAAATCTTTATTCAATTCTATGCGGATGTGGTGGAACTGGCAGACGCGTACGGTTCAGGGCCGTATGTTCTTACGAACGTGTGGGTTCAAATCCCACCATCCGCACCATCAACTTTCTTGTAAAAAAAGGTTCTTATAGGTGCAAAACCATATTTGCGAGGGAAAATTATTTGTTCGGTACTGCCGACGAAAAGTATACCCCCTGGTTTTAATGCGTCATAAAATTTCCTGTACAATTGATCCTTTGCCCTTTCCGTAAAATATATTAAGACATTTCTACAAAAAATTAAATTACAATTGCTGGGATATTCATCCCTTAAAAGGTTATGCCTTTTAAAAGTCACACAGTCCTTTATCTTATCCTTTACCCAATAAAACCCGTCCTTTTCATAAAAGTATTCTTCTTGTAATGTTTTAGGCAGGTTTTCCAGTGATTTGGCATTGTATTTACCTGTCTTTGCCTTATTTAATACTTCTTTGTCAATATCCGTAGCCAGTATTCTTATTTTCGATAAGGGCATAAAATCAGCCATGATCATAACCAAGGAATATGGTTCTTCTCCTGTTGAACAACCGGCATTCCATATCTTTAAGCCCTTATTATTGTCTAGTATCTCAGGGATAATGTCATTTCGCAATATATCCCACTGGGCAGGGTTTCGAAAGAATTGGGACACATTAATGGTTAAATAGTTTATAAATTCCTTAAACAGCTCTTCATCTATTGTAATTTTATGATAGTATTCATCATAGTTTAAAGCATTGTTTCTGGCTATTAAAGAATCAATACGTCTTTTCATTTGCCGCTGCTTGTATAGTGACAGGTCGATATCAGTAAGGTCGTATATTTTTTTTATAAAACTATTATAACTATTATCCATTGGGTTACAATGCTCCATAGCTAAAATAAAATTATTACCTTTAACAAGGTTTGCAGTATCTATATTTTAACATATAAGACAATAGAAAAAAAGTCGTGAACATGTTCACGACTTAATGTAAAGGGGGTCTCAATGTATTTTGTGAGGTCATTATTATTATGGTCATAAATGATTTTTTTATACATCTAATTATCTTTTTTTATTATTTTTTCATTAATATTATTATCGGCATCTTTAAATAATTCTCCAATTGTAACCTTCATATCTTCTTTAACATATTGGGTTTTTTGTTCCCCCTCCACTTTGCGTTCATTATCGTAGTCTTTTTCTTCATTGGGCAGTAATTCCTTTATACTTAAACTGATTCTTTTGTCTTCAGGTTTTATTTCTAAAATCTTGGCTTCTATTTCTTGGCCAACCCTTAGGACATCACTTACCTTATTTATTCTTTTGTTGGAAATTTGGGATATATGTATCAACCCATCAACACCCTCTTCCAACTCCGCGAAGGCACCAAAACTGGTTATTTTCACTATCTTACCCTTTATTGTCTGGCCTACTTTGTATTTTTGTTCTATATTGTCCCAAGGATGAGGCATTGTTTGTTTTAAACCCAAGGAAATTTTTTCATTTTCAGGATCTAGGGATAAAACCATTACCTCGACGGTATCTCCTGTCTTTAAAATCTCTTCTGGCTTTTTAATTTTCCCCCAGGAAAGATCGGAGATATGGATAAGTCCGTCTACCCCTCCAATATCCACAAAAACACCAAAATCCGTTATATTTTTTACTGTTCCCTTTACTCGATCTCCTTCCTTTATCGATTCCCATAGCTTCTTTTTTTGTTCCAGGAGTTGTTCATCCAATACGTTTCTCCTGGAAGCCACTATCTTATTTTGCTTTTTTGAATATTCAATTACCTTTACTTCAAAATCCGTGTTTAGGAATTGGTCAAAATCCTCAATGTATTTATTGGAAACCTGGGAGGCCGGTACAAAAACCCTGAGGCCGTTATAATATCCTATTAATCCACCCTTAACCTTTTCTTTAATGGTGATATTTATGGTTGTATTGTCCTTATGGGCCTGTCCTATTTTGTCCCACGACTTCTTTTGGTCAATGGTCTTTTTGGATAGCAAGACGTTACCTTCGCCATCGTTAACCTTAATTACCTCCACTTCAATCTGGTCGCCTTCCTTTACCACTTCCCTCAAGTCTTCTATGTTTTCATTACTGAACTCCTGTTTAGGAATTATTCCATCGGATTTATATCCTAGATTTACTACTATCTCGTCTTCTGTAACTCTTATAACGGTACCGGTTAGTATATCACCGGTATGTAATTCCACAAGGGTTTTTTCTAAACCTTCCTGGAAATTAATATCATCAATATTTGCATTAAAATTTTCTTCCATTTGTTTTATTACCTCCTTTATTATCCAATCAGGTGTGGATGCACCTGCGGTGATGCCAATAATATCATGGTCATTAATTAAAGAAAAATTGATATCTTCATAGGTTTCTATTAAGTAGGTCTCAGCACAATTTTCTTTGCAAATCTCGTATAACTGTCTTGTATTCGCACTATTTTTACCCCCTATTACATACATTTTTGTGACCACTTTTGAAATTTCCCTGGCTTCCTGTTGCCTGGAAAAAGTAGTATTGCATATAGTATTATATATTATTGCATCCTTATATTTATTTTTGAGGACTT
>JBMNSO010000060.1:0-9994 GCA_050945235.1 Mahellales bacterium | reverse complement strand
ATCCTCAATGCCGACCAAAAGGCTATTGAACTGGAATATGCCATTTTCTTGGATATCAGGGACACTATATCCGGCCATATAGATAGAATCCAGAAAACGGCTGGCATCATAGCCAAGATTGACAGCCTGTTCTCATTGGCCTGCGTAGCCTTGGAAAATGACTACGTTATGCCGGAAATAAATGACCAAGGCAATATATATATTAAAGATGGCAGACATCCCGTGGTGGAAAAGGCCATAGGGAGTAGCGCCTTTGTACCTAATGATACAACTTTGGACAGGGATAACAGGCTCATAATAATAACCGGGCCTAATATGGCGGGTAAAAGTACCTATATGCGCCAAGTTGCCCTTATAACATTAATGGCACAGATAGGAAGCTTTGTACCGGCTTCCCATGCCAATATATCGGTTGTCGACAGAATCTTCACCCGGGTGGGTGCCTCCGATGACCTATCTTCCGGACAAAGTACCTTCATGGTGGAAATGTCCGAAGTAGCCAATATTTTAAATAATGCCACAAATAATAGCCTGATAATAATGGACGAGATAGGAAGGGGAACAAGCACCTTTGACGGACTCAGCATAGCGTGGTCTGTGGCGGAATATATGTGCAAGAAAAAAGAAATTGGAGCAAAAACGTTGTTTGCTACCCATTACCATGAACTGACCGGTCTGGAAGGTAAAATGCCAGGGGTAAAAAATTATCATGTATCCGTCAGGGAATATAACGATAACATAATCTTTTTAAGGAAAATAAAACAGGGAGGCAGTGATAAGAGTTTTGGCATACATGTAGCAAAACTGGCCGGGCTGCCCGATGATGTCATCGAAAGGGCAAAGGCAATCTTGGCACAGATTGAGGCTTCCTATAATGAGGGGTGTACCATAACCAACAGTATTATGGACAGCCCAAAACTCCAGCCAGATACGAAGCCATCAGATACAGCTGAAGAACCCTATAACCAAATGAGCTTGTTTCAATTGGCCTGTAATGATATAATTGAACAATTAAAGGTAATAGATATATTAAACACAACGCCTATACAAGCCTTAAATATTTTGTCAGAACTACATGAAAAGGCGAAAACTTTTATTAGTAGAGGATAATATGTCAAATATAAAAATACTAGACCAAAGCACCGCAAACAGAATAGCAGCCGGCGAAGTGATCGATGGGCCGGTATCGGTTGTCAAGGAGCTTGTGGAAAACTCCATAGATGCAGGGAGCAGTAACATAACCATTGAAATAAAAAACGGTGGCAAGGATTATATAAGGGTCAGCGATGATGGAATGGGTATGAATGAAGAAGATGCCCAATTAGCCTTTGAACGTCATGCCACAAGTAAAATTCAGACTATTGATGATATATCAAGGATTAACAGCCTAGGTTTCCGGGGAGAGGCCCTTGCCAGCATTTGCTCGGTGGCTATGGTTGAGCTGCAGACTAAAAAACATAATGAAGTGACAGGCACTTATATTGAAAACCATGGCGGTAAAACCATCGAAAAACAGCAAGTCGGTTGTAATAATGGAACTACTATGGTAGTAAAAAACCTCTTCTATAATGTACCGGCAAGGCTAAAGTTTTTGAAAAGCAGCGGAGTTGAGTCCAGTTTAATAACAGATCTAATCACCCGTTTTATACTGGGCAATACAAACATTGCTTTCAAGTACTACAACAATGGCAAACTAATTTTATCTACTACCGGCAACGGCTCTTTAAAGGATGCAGCATATATAGTATATGGCAGAGAATTTTCCAAGCATCTTTTAAAGATTGATTATAAAATGAGAGATGTTAAAATATCCGGGTATATTGGCAGGCCATCTGCTTCAAAACATAATAGAAGTTATCAAACCTTTTTTATTAATGGTAGATATATAAAGCACAGCATCCTTTCCAATGCATTGGAGGAAGGATATAAAGCATTGATAATGAAGAACAAATTCCCGGTGGCTATACTGAACATTATGCTAGATCCCCACAAAATCGACGTCAATGTTCATCCATCAAAATTAATGATAAAATTCAAGGAGGAAGAGGAAGTCTATAATGCTGTATGCTTCGGGGTTAAAGACATACTGGCAAAAAATCATACAATAAAAACATTTCAGGAATATGAAAACCAAAGTGAAAAAACCCTATCGGTAGAGGAGGATAATAGGAGGGATGGGGATAGGATATACAATAGTGTATTGGAAACCATGGACGACGATACCCTTGCCATACCCGATATCTCCACCGAAAGTTTTCCAAAAAACTCCTCAATTGAGGGTATTAAACAACAAAATAATGATAATAATATAATTGACGATCATACATTGGATTATAGGATTATTGGACAGGTTTTCTCTACATATATTTTAGTTGAGAAGGATAACATGATATATTTAATAGATCAGCACGCCGCCCATGAAAGAATTCTCTACGAGAAATATATGGAAATGTACTATAACCACAGTGTTGAAGTGCAATACCTGTTAACGCCAATGATTATAGAGGTTAATGCCTATGAAAAGGAAATAATTGAGGCAAACAAAGAAACATTAAATAAATTGGGTTATCTAATTGAATCCTTTGGGGATATGTGTTATGCTATCCGGGCGGTTCCGGTTATATTCCACCAGCCTGCAGCTGTGGATGCTATGGTTAAAGAGATACTGGCCCTGGACAAAAGAAAATTGCCGGATAAAAATAAGGCGCCATGTTTGAAGGAAAGTACCATCATTACGATGGCTTGTAAAAGTGCCATCAAGGCAAATATGAAACTGAAAACCCCTGAGATCCTAGCCCTACTTCAGCAAATTACAAAGGCGCAGATACCTAATTCATGCCCCCATGGACGCCCTATAGTAATTACTATAAAAAAATACCATCTTGAAAAACTCTTTAAGCGGGTACTATGATCTCAGGAGGTGAAGGGTGAATGGAAAAGCCTCTTATAGTAATAGTAGGGCCTACCGCCGTTGGCAAGACCAAATTAAGCATAAAGCTAGCCCATAGGATAGATGGAGAAATAATATCGGCGGATTCCATGCAGGTATATAAATATATGGATATAGGATCAGCTAAGCCTACAACAAAGGAGCAGGACGGCATAAAACACTACCTAATAGATGAGATATACCCAACCCAACCCTTTAGCGTTGCATTGTTTAATAAGCTGGCGAGGGAATATATAAATACCATAGTCACCAAAGGAAAACTGCCTATAATAGTGGGGGGGACAGGTTTATATGTAAATTCACTGACTCATACCATGAATTTTACTCCGATAATTTCTAACGAAAAATTCAGGAAACGCATGAGGGAAAGGGCATCACAGGAAGGGGTTATGTCCTTGCACAACGAACTAAGAAATATCGATCCAATGGCAGCAGATAAAATACACCATAACGACCTAAAAAGGATAATCAGGGCCTTAGAGGTTTATCATTTTACGGGAAAACCCATTACATATTACCAGCAGCTTTCTAAGCATTCGAAGGTTCCCTATAATCTGGCGCAGATTGGTTTAACTATGGATCGACAAATGTTATACGACAGGATTAACAAAAGGGTAGACATTATGATGGAACAGGGTTTATTGGAAGAAGTAAAATACCTTAAATCACTAGGCTGTAATAGAGATAACCAGTCGATGCAGGGCCTAGGTTATAAGGAATTACTCAATTATCTGGATAATAAGTTCACTCTGGCCGAAGCAGTGGATGCCATAAAAAGAAATACCAGGCGCTACGCAAAGAGGCAGCTTACATGGTTTAAGAAGGACAAACGTATATTTTGGATAGATATTACGAATATTACAGAGGATGAAGATATAGTAAATTTGATGATAAAACATATTAATAAAATTCTTCCTTTAATTAACTAGGGTTATAGTATATAATTTAAATAACTTTAAATTATAGAATATTTATATAAAATGAAGGGTGGTTTTACCATGAATAACAAAGTTACAATTATTCTCCAAGATGTTTTTTTAAACCAGGTTCGAAAAGAACGTATACCAGTAACTATTCACCTTACCAATGGTTTTCAGTTAAAGGGTATAGTTAAGGGATTCGATAATTTCACCGTTATACTTGATAATGAAGGAAAGCAAATGTTAATTTATAAACACGCGATATCAACCATTACTCCCTCAAAGCTGGTTACTTTTAACTCCAGTAATAATGATAAAGCCGATAAATAACCTATAATACATAATAATTAACAACAAATAAGGGTCTGAAAATTTTCAGGCCCTTATTTGTTGTTATCACTTTTTTTTAAAAAACATATCATATCAATATACATTATTTGTTCGGAGTGATACCAATGCTGCTTAAGTCCAAAGACATAATTATTTTAAGGAACCTGGAAAGGGGCCTGATTACACCTGTGCAGGCTACCATGGACCTGTACAAATTACATAATACCACATCCAATCCGGTCTTAAAACAAAATGATGAACAGGATAATCTGATGAAGGTAAAGGAAGAATTGAATTCGTTAATAGGATTGGACAATGTAAAAAAACTGATATATGAAATCGAAGCATATATTGCCATACAACAAAAAAGAATCCTTGCAAATCTTAGCACCAACAATCTCACCCTTCACATGATTTTTAAAGGAAATCCTGGAACGGGCAAAACAACAATTGCCAGAATACTAAGCAATATGTTTAAAAGCATGGGTGTATTGGCTAAAGGCCACCTTGTAGAAGTGGAAAGGGCTGATTTGGTAGGCGAATACATCGGCCATACCGCCCAAAAGGTAAGAGAACAGGTAAAAAGGGCGATGGGTGGTATCCTCTTTATAGACGAAGCATATTCACTGGCCAGAGGAGGAGAAAAAGATTTTGGCAAGGAAGCCATAGATACATTGGTCAAGTCTATGGAGGATAATAAAGATAACCTTATCCTAATCCTAGCAGG
Organism: Mahellales bacterium; assembly: GCA_050945235.1. GTDB lineage: Bacteria > Bacillota > Clostridia > DUOD01 > DUOD01 > DUOD01. The sequence continues at coordinate 5,067 of JBMNSO010000060.1, read as the reverse complement.
ATATAGAGAAGAAATGGAACACTTTTTAAGATCAAATCCGGGACTTAGGTCTAGGTTTCCCATACATATCGAATTTGAAGACTACACCAAGGAACAGCTAATGGACATTGCCCAGGTGATGGTAGAAAAAAAACAGTATAAATTTTCCCAGGGCGCCCGTATTAAACTTTATAACATGCTAACCGATAGTTTCTTATCAAAGGAAAATACCACGGGTAATGCCAGGTTGGTTAGGAATATAATCGAACGGGCAATAAGAAAACAGGCTGTCAGATTAATAAATAAGAAGAATATTACCAGGGATGAGCTTATATATTTATTAGAAGAAGATTTTCAGGAGGAAACATAGTCTTGAAAAAGTGTATGATCATCGGCAAAGCAAACACCGGTAAAACCCTATTTTTGATTAATTTTGCGGAGTATTTGGGGTTGTCAAAAATCACTTTAAATATCATGAGAAGAGAAGGCCCCGCCTTAAGGAAAACGTATACTATAAAGGATGCAAAGGAATACTTGTCCGATCATACTCCCTTCAAGACCCAGAATATACAATACATCACTATAGAAATACCGGCAGTTAAGAAATATAAGACCATACACTTGGTTGATAGCGGTGGACTGACAGAAGAGATACATGGGCAACACTCTATCAGGAAATCCATGGCTGATACCCTTTTCTATTTAAAAAAAGCCAATACAATACTACATTTTGTTGATCCATCTTCGGTATTTAAAAGAAATATAAGTACCCCCGGCCAGATAGACTTCAATATTGCATCCTACGGTACCATGAAGGGTAATTACGCAATAATCGCCAACAAAATGGATTTGCCCGAGTCCCAAACCGGCCTTAAAGAAATAAAAAAATTATTCCCCAATAATTTAATAATACCGGTGTCTGCTTTAAACAAAATAGGTTTTGAAGAGGTGAAGGCCTTTGTATCCAATACTATATAATATAAAAGATATAGGCTCAATCCTTTGCACCGGTATGGTAATAAAAATGCTCGATGATGTGATGGACAATGATTGTCATTATTTAAAATATTTATTAAAAAAGCACGATAAACAGACCATTTACAATACATTATTGGGGTATATGCTATTACTGCTGTGTCTGGGCAGTATTCTCAATTATATATATTCATCCACACTTTTTGTATCGGCATATGTAATAGGTATGTTTTTCGATATCAATATGAAAATGCCATCGGGTTTAAGGGTTTATCAAGAGTGTATTATATATGGTGCCATATTGTTCTTTATTTTGGGCTGGCAACAGGCGGTATCATCATTTCTTATTGTTTGGGCCATACAATTATTAGATGACATATTAGACCATAAAAAAGATAAAAAGCTAGGCATAAAAAACTATGTTAACAGATTTGGTTTAGTGGAAACAATACTTTTTTGCTCAATGCTCTTTCTTTGTTCCTATGGGTTAAATTGGAAAAAAAGCCTTTCCGTTACATTAATCTCTTTATTTATCATCATGATATTTAATTATCTTGATCATATATTTTATGAAAGGATTAATAAACAATGATTATTTTATATATTGCCATAGGAAGACGTATTGGTATAAAACAGGGATATTCGATTTTTGAAAGGGAATATCCCCTGACAGTAAAAATGCAGACTTATGAAAACGGGGAATGTCCCATTTGTAAAAGTCATTATTATATAACAAACACCTTTGAATAACCATGGCATTTATGATAAAATTTCTTAAAAAACACGAAAGGGAATCTTTATGAAAAATACAAAGGAATTACTTAGAACGCTAAACATTAAAGATGAAACACTCACAATAATCAAAGAAGCAGAGAATAAGTGCAGACCATTTTTGGATAAAATCGACGATATCATGTTGTACAACCAAGCCAAAGTCTTAACTGCCTTTCAACAAAACAGAATAGGCCAGCGGCACATGACGCTATCAACGGGTTATGGTTATGATGATATAGGCCGTGACGAGCTTGAACAGTTATATGCCTGTATCTTTAAAACGGAGGATGCCCTTGTAAGGCCACAGATAGTATCAGGTACCCATGCCTTGGCCCTTTGCTTATACGGCATTTTAAGACCGGGGGATGAGCTCTTATCCATAACAGGCAGACCCTATGATACCCTAGAAGAGACCATAGGCATAAGAGGCAGGGAAGAGAATGGATCTTTAAAAGAATTCGGCGTATTATACAATGAAATAGATATCAATGCTTTGGATATCATGGACAAGTCATCCTTTGACAAATATATAACCGAAAAAACCAAAGTGATATTTATCCAAAGGTCAAAGGGATATCAATGGCGTCCGTCTTTATCTATTGAAAAAATGAAGGAAATAATAAATATTCTAAAAGACATAAATAAGGATTTAATTATAGTAATAGACAATTGCTATGGGGAATTTACCCAAAGATTAGAGCCCACTGAAGTAGGGGCTGATATAATCGCTGGTTCCCTTATTAAAAATCCCGGAGGGGGGTTATGTCCAACCGGCGGATATATAGCCGGGCCTTCAGACCTGATAGAACGGATTGCCTATAGATACTCTTCCCCTGGAATAGGAAAGGAAGTAGGTTCCTATGCCGCAAGCTACCTACCTTTTTACCAGGGTTTATTCATGGCTCCCCATGTGGTAGGTCAAGCAATAAAGGGCGCTATTTTATATTCGGCTGTTTTCAAGGATTTAGGATACGAGGTAAATCCCCAGCCTAATGAAGAGCGTTGCGATATCATACAGTCCATAAAATTTCCAACCGCTAAGCAGCTAATTTCCTTTTGCCAGGGTATACAAAAGGGTTCGCCCATAGACAGCTACGTACAACCGGAGCCATGGGATATGCCGGGCTACGACCATAAAGTAATTATGGCGGCCGGTACCTTCATCCAAGGGGCTTCAATAGAACTCAGTGCAGATGCCCCAATTAAGCCTCCATACATAGCATACGTCCAGGGCGGTCTAACCTATGAGCATGCCAAAATAGGCCTTGCCACAGCCCTGCAGACAATCCAAAAGTAAGTATTATTAAAACCTTCTCAACAGGCCAATTACTTTACCTATGATTCCGACATTCTTTACTATTATAGGGTCCATATTCGGGTTTTCAGGCTGCAACCGTATATGGTCCCTTTCTTTATAGAATCTTTTGACAGTTGCCTCATCATCCAACAGTGCAACAACTATATCGCCGTTTTGGGCCACCGGCTGTTGTTTTACTATAATATAGTCGCCGTCCAGTATGCCGGCATTTATCATGCTTTCACCGGCCACCCTGAGTATAAAAGTATCGCCGGTTTGAAGGAAGTTATAGGGTAGGGGAAAGGTATCCTCTATGTTTTCCACCGCTAAAATAGGTTGTCCGGCCGTTACCTTCCCGACAATGGGTACTGATATCATTTCCTTCGATGGGGCATACGATGGGGCATAATCACAAGACCCTTCCTGTAATACTTCAATAGTTCTTGGCTTTGTGGCATCCCTTCTTATAAAACCCTTTTTCTCCAGCCTGGTCAAGTACCCATGGACCGTTGAGGTGGATTTTAACCCCACGCCATCACATATCTCCCTTACAGAGGGGGGATATCCCTTTTTTTCTATCTCGGATTTTATAAAATCAAGTATTCTTTTTTGTTTTTTAGAAAGAGTATCTGACATATAAAATTTCCTTTCAGAATATATATTATATGAAAATTATAACATATAGAGCATTTTATATCAAACAAATGTTCGCAAAAATAATTAAAAATCATTGACAACGAACATAAGTTCGTATATAATTACCATAGAACGTATGTTCTGTAAAAGGAGGAAGATTTATGGACAAACATATCTGCAAACCCCGAAAATACTATTCGATAAAGAATAGGAAGAGATTTGTTATCTCAGTAACATTATTGTTTTTATCCGTCATTTTTATACTTTCAGCCATCTTAAGCAACAATTACGCAAGGGGATACAAGGATACCGGACCGTACATAACCGTCCTAGTAAAGGAAGGGGATACCTTATGGAACATAGCCAAGAGGTATAAACCCAAGGAAAACGATATCAGGCAGTTCATTAAGGAAATAAGGGAGATAAACTGCCTAGAATCCGCTAATATAATATCCGGCGAGCATATTCAAATACCCCTGGAACTAAGAAAATAACCTTCCTACGCAAAAAAGCGAAAATAATCTTCCCATGTAAAGATTAATCCCTTAACTTTATTACCCGGGCTGCCATTCTTCTCTTATCGTCACTAATGGCGGCATAATGCCTTTTTGTGGTGTTTACATCCTTATGGCCTAATACATCGGCCACAATATATATGTCTCCCGTTTCCCGATATAGATTAGTACCGTATGTGCTCCTCAATTTATGGGGGGATATATTCTTCAACGGTGCTATTAATTTGCTGTATTTTTTCACTATTTCCTGTACCGACCTTGGGCTGATCCTTGTCCTCTGCATCGATAAAAATAGGGCATCTTCATGTTCCGGCTTTGCTTGGATTTTTTTCCTGTCTTTAATATACTGAAGTATTATATTCCTTACCTCGTCGCCGAAATAGAGAACCACCTCATTGCCACCCTTTCGGGTTACCTTGAACCCATTAATACTAAAATCAAAATCGGATATGTTCAATCCCACACACTCGCTTATTCTTATTCCCGTACCAAGGAATAGGCCAATCAATGCCAAATCCCTGCTCTTAGTACACTTATGGTATTTCTTTTGTCTATCGGTAAGGCCTTCGCCCTTTTCCACAACATCCAATAACCTGGCAACTTCGTCAGGTTCCAGCCTAATTATAGGTTTCTCCTTAATCTTAGGCATATCAACCAGCTTTGCAACATTTGCTTTTATTTTTCTTCTTTTATATAAGTAGTCGAATAGGGAACGGATAGCAGCCAATTTCCGGGCCTTGCCGGTATTATTATTTTTACGTTCTAAGCTGCCTTCAGGCGTTTTATAGTAGGATAGGTGATCCAAATATTTTTCAATATATTCAGGCAGAATAGTATCCAAATCCTCAGGCTCAATGGAAGATACCTTTTCCCTTTGTATTATTCCTTCAT
>JBMNSO010000059.1:0-10056 GCA_050945235.1 Mahellales bacterium | reverse complement strand
GTGCACTTTTACTTCTATTATCGACTATTATAGCCATAATACTGAAATCCTGCATACTGTGAACCTCCTTTTATTTCTAAATTTCCATGGACAAAACTCCCATACACTAAACAAGTGCTTAAAACAATAATCAAGGGCTGTTGCACAACGAATGGACAAAGCCCATTGAACAGCAGCCCCTTAATTTTTATTCTTCGGCTTCCTTTTGAGCCTGTTCGATTACCTTTGCACTGATATTAGCCGGTACTTCTTCGTACCTTTCAAAGGTCAGCTTAAAGCTTCCCCTTGCCTGGGTCATTGACCTAAGATCCGTTGCATATTTAAACATCTCGGCCTGGGGCACTTCGGCAACAACTTGTTGCATACCCTTGTCTGCCGGATTCATCCCCAATATCCTACCCCTTCTTCTATTAAGGTCCCCGATTATATCACCCATATACTCTTCGGGTATTAATACCTCTACCTTCATAATGGGTTCCAATAATACCGGTGAAGCCTGGGCCAAACCCTTCTTGTATGCCAGGGAAGCAGCCACCTTGAATGCCATTTCCGACGAGTCTACTGTATGAAAGGAACCGTCGTACAAGGTGCATTTTAGATTAACAACCGGATATCCGGCCAAAACACCCTTTTCTATACATTCCCTAAGCCCCTTTTCCACAGCGGGGATGTACTGCCTGGGTACAACACCGCCAACTATCTTGTCAACAAATACAAAATCCCCTTCCCCTTCTGCAGCAGGTTCAAATTCTATCCACACGTGGCCGTATTGACCATGGCCACCGCTTTGTTTTTTATGCTTGCCCTCGGCCTTAACGGATTTTCTTATGGTTTCCCTATATGCAACCTTGGGCTCGCTCAAGTTCACTTCAACACCGAACTTATTCTGCAATCTTTTTGTTATTACCTCCAGGTGAAGTTCACCCACACCGGATATAAGTACCTGGTTTACCTCTGAATTCTTATCAACGGTAAACGTAGGATCCTCTTCGGTAAGCCTGGCTAAACCCGAGGATATTTTCTCTTCGTCCCCCTTGGCTTTAGGTTCCACAGCCAATGATATACTGGGTTCCGGGAATTCAATGCCTTCAAGTTTAATGGGGTGTGCGGCATCGCAAAGGGTATCCCCGGTTGTGGTCACCTGTAGTTTGGCCACCGCTCCTATGTCTCCGGCAACTATCTTATCTGTATTTATCTGTTTTTTACCCCTCATGTAATAGATTTGCCCCACCTTTTCATTCTTTTCCTTATTGCTGTTGTATACGCTGGAATCAGAAGAAAAGGTGCCGGAATATACCTTGAAAAGTGAAAGTTTGCCTACAAAGGGGTCTGCCACCGTCTTGAATACAAAGGCAGAGAAGGGTTCATTTATGTCACAACTTCTGGTTTCAACTTCACCTGTCTTTATGTTTTCTCCTTCAACGGCCGGTCTGTCCGCAGGAGATGGGCAGTATTCCAAGATGGTATCCATTAACAGGGCAACTGACTGGGTAGACAACGCCGAACCGCACAATACCGGAACTATGGAACCGCTTAATACGCCCTTCCTCAAACCGGTATGGATCTCGTCATTGGATAATTCTTCACCGGCAAAATATTTTTCAAGGAGTTCGTCGTCGCTTTCCGCTACTGCTTCTAATATCATCTCCCTGATAGATTGGACTTCATCATTCATATGGGATGGGATATCAATATCCTCGACTTCTTTGCCCTTAAATTCCTTAGCAACCAAATCCACAACATTAACAAAACCCTTGAAGCCCTTATCATCTATTATTGGTACCTGGAATGGCACAATGGATGTACCGTACCTTTCCTTCAATTGATCCAATACCTTTGAAAAATTGGCATTCTCCCTGTCCATTTGGTTAACAAAGAATAACTTAGGGATATTGTATCTTTCAGAGTAGTCCCATGCCTTCTCCGTACCGACAACCACGCCGGATACAGCACTGACAACAATAACAGCACTATCCGCAACCCTTATGCCTTCAAGGAGCTCACCTACAAAATCAAAATACCCTGGTGTATCAATAATATTAAGTTTATATCCCTTCCATTCACAGGGTGCAATAGCTGTGCTAATGGATATCTGTCTTTTTATTTCCTCCTGATCGTAATCAGTGGTGGTAGTACCGTCTTCCACCCTGCCAAAACGTTCTGAAGCCTTGGCATTATACAGCATGGCCTCGGTTAACGTGGTCTTACCTTCACTACCATGGCCCGTTATTGCTACATTTCTGATTTTATTGGTTTCATAAGCTTTCATACGTATTCCCCCTTGACTTTTTGTGGACTTAATGACATTTCCTAATAGTTAACTCCTTGAAACTGTCTAACGTTGCTAAATATTTAATATTATAGAAAGTTTAGCCAGCATCTATAAAAAATATTCTTTCTATATCATCTATTATACAATAGAAAGAATGACATAGAACAATACATTTTATATTGTATCAAAAATACCTTTAAAATAAAATAAATTTTAGTGCGATACTTGACTTTTTTAATCTTTAATTATAAAATCTTTTAAACCTTACGATGGCATGACAAAAAATCCCCATCATAAAATAAGCACAACGGGATTCAAATAAGTCATACCCTGCCTTGAAATAAGGATCTCCATTTACGGTTAAGATATACAAAATCTACTATTAGAAGGTGATGTTATGTTGCGGTATCTGTCAGCGGGCGAATCCCACGGTCCGTGCTTAACCGCTGTGATCGAAGGAATGCCTTCCAATGTTGAAATAGACATAGACAGTATAAACCAAGAACTTAAAAGGCGTCAGCAAGGCTATGGCCGGGGCGGCAGGATGAAAATAGAAAATGACAGGGTCAAGGTGTTAAGCGGTCTTCGTTCAGGGAAGACCACCGGTGCACCCATTACCCTAGTTATAGAAAACAAGGATTGGGAAAACTGGGTACCTTATATGGATGCCAAAAAAATGCCGATAGACAATTCAAGGATGGTGACTGCCCCCAGACCGGGACATGCAGACCTGACCGGTATCCTCAAGTACGACCATGTCGATATAAGGGATACCCTGGAACGGTCCAGCGCTCGGGAAACCGCCATACGGGTGGCAGTGGGTGCCCTAGCCCGGCAGTTGTTGGGTGTCTTCGGCATAACTATACTAAGCCATGTTGTATCCATTGGTGATGTATACCTGAACAGGACACAATACAGCCTTAAAGATATAGCCAAGGCTGATAATTCCCCAGTTAGATGCATAGACCCGGATATTGAAGGGAAAATGATGAGTACTATTGATAAAGCCCGGCAGGAAGGTGACTCCCTGGGCGGATGTTTTGAGATAATCGCAGTAGGGGTGCCCATTGGCTTGGGCAGCCATGTACACTGGGAGAGAAAACTGGATGCCAAGATCGCTGGTGGCCTGATGAGCATACAGGCCGTCAAGGGTGTGGAATTTGGCCTGGGCTTTAAGGCTGCCCGGACTACCGGATCCAAGGTACACGATGAAATATACTATTCCCCGGACAGGGGTTATTACCGAAAAACCAATAACGCCGGTGGTATAGAGGGAGGCATGTCAAACGGTCAGCCCATAATTGCAAGGGTGGCTATGAAACCCATCCCTACCCTGAGCCAGCCCCTAAATACCGTGGACATTGTTTCAAAACAACCGGCACCGGCCTGTGTAGAGCGTTCCGATATCTGTGCCGTACCCGCCGCCAGTATTGTAGGTGAAGGGGTTATGGCCTGGATATTGGCCAGTGAACTGTGTATCAAATTCGGTGGCGATAGTATAAGGGAAATGTTCAATAATTATAGTAAGTATAATAAAATGATATCATCGAGGTAGACGATATGATGGAAAGAATAAGGGTTGACCTTGGGGCAAACTCCTACGACATTGTCTTTGTCTGGGATAGGCTCCAGGACATTGTCTCAGAACTTAAAAAGGTGGTGGATACCAGGAAAATCATGGTGGTATCCGATGATAATGTCCTGGGTATTTACTCAAAGGCCATTAAAAAGGCCATCGGACCATATTTCAATGCACAATATGTGTCCATTCCCCCGGGGGAACAAAGCAAAAGCCTGGAGCAGGCCCAGATCCTATATACAAAGGCCTTGGAATTCGGCCTTGACCGGGGATCTGTCATAGTAGCCCTAGGCGGCGGTGTAGTGGGCGACCTGGCCGGGTTTGTGGCTTCTACCTATATGCGGGGCATCCCTTACGTACAGATACCCACCTCACTGCTGGCACAGGTAGACAGCAGCGTAGGCGGTAAGGTAGCGGTAAACCACCCACAGGCAAAGAACGTTATAGGAAACTTCTACCAACCCAAGCTGGTGTACATAGACGGCAGCACCTTAAGCACCCTTCCGTCCAGACAGCTTTCTTCCGGCTTGGCCGAGGTAATAAAGTATGGAATTATTTATGACAGCCAATTCTTAGATTGGCTGGAAGGACATATAGAGGATATAATGGCACTAAACCGGGATGCGGTCATACATTGTTTGAAACGGTGCTGCCAGATAAAGGCCATGGTTGTTAACCAGGACGAAAGGGAAACCGGTATCAGGGCCATTCTGAATTTCGGTCATACCATAGGCCATGGGGTGGAAAGCATAACCGGTTATAAAGAATACACCCATGGTGAAGCCGTGGCTGTTGGCATGATATACGCTTCAAAGATAGCCTTGAATATGGGTATGATAGACAGAGGCTATTATAACAGAATAAAAAACATTATACATCATGCCCATTTACCAAGTATAATAGAGAACATAGATACCAAAGCCCTTATAAAGGCAATGGTAAAGGATAAGAAGGCGGTAGATGGCAAAATCACCTTTGTACTGCCCACGGCGGTCGGCCGGGTCGGTATCTTCCATGATGTGGACAGAGGGGAAATAGCAAAGGCACTGATATAACTACAGCAAAGAATTTTATTAATCAAACACACAGAATAAGTAAGGAGGTCAAACAATGCTAAAACACAGACAAGCGATATCCCACTTAACACCTTATATACCCGGCAAGCCCATTGAAGAAGTTAAAAGGGAGTTAGGTATACAAAAGGTAATAAAAATGGCATCCAACGAAAATCCCCTGGGCTGTTCCCCAGCCGCAAAAAAGGCAGTAGCCAATATGTTGGACCACCTAGCAATATACCCCGACGGTAACTGTACCGATCTTAAGAACAAACTTAGTGACCTATTCGGGCTGTCGCCAGACCATTTTCTACTTGGAGCGGGTTCGGACGAGATACTGGGAATGATCGCCCAAACCTATATAAACCCTGGTGATGAGGCTATTATGGCCTTCCCTTCCTTCCCACGATACGAAACCGTAACAAGAATCATGGATGGAAAAATAGTCGAGCTGCCCCTTAAGGACCATGGCGTTGATTTAGAGGCCACGGCCCAGGCTATTACCCCCAAAACCAAGGTCATTTGGCTGTGTAATCCCAACAACCCCACCGGCACAATATTCACCATGGCCCAGCAAAGGGAACTGCTAAAGAAAACACCATCCGATGTTCTGGTAGTATTGGACGAGGCCTATTATGAATATGTCACCGATGTCAACTACCCGGAAAGCGTGGAGCTCTTGGAAGAATACGAAAATATCATAATACTGAGAACCTTCTCAAAGGTTTATGGGCTGGCTACCCTGAGGGTAGGCTATGCCATCGGTCATCCCGATATGATAAACGCTATTAACCGGGTAAGGGGACCCTTTAATGTTACGACCGTCGCCCAAGTAGCAGCCCTGGCCAGCCTGGACGACCCCGACTTTGTAGAAAAAAGTCGGCAGAATAACGAACAAGGCAAAGAGTTTTTATATAACGCCTTTAAGAACATGGGTTTGGAATATATAAAGACCCATGCCAATTTTATAATGGTAAACACCGGCCGCCACAGTAAAGAAGTATTCCAGGACCTGCTCAGGCAGGGCATTATTGTAAGGACAGGCGACATATTTAAGATGGATAACTGGATCAGGGTTACCATCGGCACACCGGAAGAAAACAAAGAATTCATAAGGGCATTGCAAAAAGTTCTTAAATAGAGATAATGTCGGTAATAATAAGGAGGTAATGCTACCTACCTTAAGTAGTATGGAAGTATGGATTTTATAATTTGGTTTAAACTAGTAACGAAACGGAGGATAGTAGCATGGTAATTGTAATGAATCCAAAGGCAACGGAAAAAAACATATCCGATGTTACAAACACTTTAAAAAGCTTGGGCCTGGGGGTACACGTATCCAAGGGGGCCCATGTGACCATTATCGGCGTTATAGGCGATAAAAGCATATTAGCCGACACACCCCTGGAATTAATGACCGGGGTGGATAAAATAGTCCATATTATGGAGTCATATAAACTGGCCGGTCGGACTTTCAAACCTGAATCATCAGTGATACGGGTGAAAAATGTCCCTATTGGCGGCAAAGACCTGGCAATAATAGCCGGCCCCTGCGCGGTGGAAAGCGAAGAACAGTTGATTAAGACCGCCCAGGCAGTTAAAAAATGCGGTGCACAGTTTTTAAGGGGTGGTGCATACAAACCCCGTACCTCGCCCTATACCTTCCAGGGCCTTGAAGAGGACGGATTCAAGATGCTGGCCCAGGCCCGGGAAGAAACCGGTCTTTTGATCGTTTCAGAAGTAATCAGTGCAAATTCTGTCGAAATAGCACTAAAATATATCGATGTTGTACAGATAGGGGCAAGGAACATGCAAAACTTCCAACTCCTAAGGGAAGTGGGCAAAGCCGGGTGCCCTGTTATTTTAAAGCGGGGTTTATCAGCCACCATCGAGGAATGGATAAACGCTGCTGAATATATAATGAACGAAGGTAACTATAATATAATTTTTTGCGAAAGAGGTATAAGGACCTTTGAAACCTATACAAGAAACACCCTGGACATCAGTGCCGTACCGGTTATTAAACAGATAAGCCACCTGCCCATTATAGTGGACCCCAGCCACGGCACCGGTAAATGGAGGCTGGTGGAGCCGATGGCCATGGCAGCCATTGCAGCCGGCGCCGATGGATTAATGATTGAAGTTCACCATGACCCTAAATGTGCCCTGTCCGACGGCCCCCAATCCATAACCCCCGATAATTTCAACCACCTGGTCCAAAGGATCAGTAAACTGGCACCGATAATGGATAGGCAGTATAACATTGTCCATTAACAACGCCTTGATAATCGGTCTGGGGTTGATAGGGGGGTCCCTTGCCAAGGCATTAAAGTACAAGGCAGGTTTAAAGAACATATGGGCCATGGATGTCAAGGATGAATATGTAAAGGCGGCCTATGACCAAGGTGTTATTAACTGTCCTGCCCAAGCGGGCAAGGAACAGATAAACAAGAGCGATCTTATAGTAATATGCACTCCTGTGCTGAAAACCATTGATATCTTAGAGAAAATACTGCCCTACGTAAGGTCCGGCTGTATAATAACCGATGTGGGCAGTACCAAGTCCATGCTGATGGACCGGGTAGCAAAAATACTTCCCCGTGACCTTTGCTTTATAGGGGGCCATCCCATGGCCGGTTCGGAAAACTCCGGATACCATTTCAGCAGCCACCATATATTTGAAAACGCATATTACATTCTGACACCCTGCCCAAACCATAACAACACCTCCCTTGACCGGTTCAAAAAGGTGATAGAGGCCATGGGCTCCATCCCCATTGTTATGGATGCCAGGCTCCATGACAGGATAACGGGGCTTATTAGCCATCTCCCTCACATTTTATCCGGTGGCCTGATTAACCTAGTAATGTCTATGGACACCGAGGAAGGCCATGGGAGGAAACTGGCGGCCGGAGGTTTTAAGGATATAACCAGAATCTCTTCCTCCAGCCCGGAAATGTGGAGGGATATATGTATATCCAACAAAGAACAGTTGGTGGAAATCATCAATCTTTATATAAAAAAACTGGACACCTTTAAGACATGGCTGAAGGATAACGAAAAGGATAAGCTCTATGGATATTTTGACCATGCCCGTAAATATAGAAACGGTTTATCTTCAGTCAGGACAGGTTTCATATACCCGTACTTCGATATAGTGGTGGATGTTGAAGACCGACCCGGGGTAATAGGCGCTGTGTCGACATTACTGGGCAGCCATGGTATTAATATAAAGAATATCGGCATAATAAACAGCCGTGAAGGTGAACCGGGATGTCTTTCAATATCCCTAACTTCCCACCAGCAACAGCAAAGAGCCTTCGAAATACTTAGGCATAACGGATATAAAGTTTTTATAAAAGATAACGGCAAGTGAGGAAGAAATATGACCAAACCTTGGATAAAAAATGGCAGACCTCTTTCGGGCACCATACAAGTACCCGGCGACAAGTCCATAAGCCATAGGGCGGTAATGTTGGGCTCAATATCCCAGGGCACAACCCTGGTGGAAAATTTTTTAATGGGCGATGACTGTCTCTCAACCATATCATGCCTTAGAGACATGGGGGCTGACATACAAATTAGAGACAATAATATGCTTAAAATTACCGTCCGTGGACTGAGAGGTTTGAGGCCCCCTGCCGGTGTACTGGATGCCGGTAACTCCGGCACCACCTTAAGACTGTTATCAGGTATCCTGGCCGGACAAAGCTTTAAAACTGTCATCACCGGAGATGTGTCCCTGCAGCAAAGGCCCATGGACCGCATTATTAAACCTTTATCACAAATGGGCGCAAGGATTTGTGGGCATAAGGGCACACATTACGCACCTTTAACCATTGAAGGCAGCAGCCTTCGTGGTATTGAGTATCGACTGCCCATGGCCAGTGCCCAGGTAAAATCCGCAATATTATTAGCCGGCTTGTTTGCCCAGGGACCTACCAGAGTGATAGAACCCGTTCCTTCAAGGGATCATACCGAGCTCATGCTACAATCCTTAGGTGCAGATATTTTCACCCAAGAAAACTCCATTATTCTTAAACCGGGCTCCCAGTTAACAGGCCGTCATATAAAAATACCGGGGGACATATCATCAGCAGCTTTTATTATAACTGCGGCCCTTATAGTGCCGGGTTCCGACGTAATAATCACAAATGTGGGCATAAACAACACCCGGAGGGGGATTATTGATGTATACAGACAAATGGGGGCGGATATAGAGCTGATTAATCAATCATATTGGGGTAAAGAGCCTATGGCTGATATACATGTTAGATATGGCGGGGATTTAAAAGCCACCGTGATACAAGGCAGCATAATACCCCTACTAATAGACGAAATACCGGCGATTACCGTTGCTGCCTGTACTGCCCATGGCACCACCGTCATAAAAGACGCTGCCGAATTAAAGGTTAAGGAAACAAATCGCATTGATATTTTGGCAACAGAACTAAATAAGATGGGCGCCGGTATACGCACCACCGACGACGGCCTGATAATAGAAGGCCCCCGTACCTTAATCCCTGCCAGGGTGGACAGCCACGGCGACCATCGTATGGCCATGGCACTGATCATAGCTTCCCTTATTGCAGGAAGTGAAACCGTAATACGAAATACCGACTGTATTAATATTTCCTTTCCCGGGTTCTTTGAACTTATGAAAAAACTTCAGTGACAAATAATCACTGAAGTTTTTTCTAACGCCTATCCACTGCATCGCCCCTGCCGACGGTTGCATCGCCCCTACCGGCGGTGGCATACCAACACGTATCGGCTTGGAATCTACTTGAGATCTATATTTTTATTCACAACATCCGCAGCAGCTGATGTATTCCTTCACTATCCTATGGATATCCTCTTCATCATTGGACGGCACCGGTACACCTTCTATCAACTCCCACTCCTCAACATGTACAACCGTCTCACCAGATTGCAGCAAAGTCATGGGAGACAACGATTCCATCTCTACCATAAAATCATTTATATAGGTTTCATAGGAAACGCCAAAGTCAGGATATTGCGCATCCATCCTATGGTGATACCTTTTAATGAATAGATTACCGTGGTTGAAATACGCAGCCCATCCGTCTTCATTGGGTATACCCAGTTTAAAGGCAGTATCAACACTGGCATCCTGCTGGAGGGTGATG
>JBMNSO010000058.1:0-10085 GCA_050945235.1 Mahellales bacterium | reverse complement strand
CTATTTGCTTGTATAGTGTTGTTGTAATAAAAAATTTGCTATGTTATAATATCAATCGGTGGTACAGTATTCTAGTCAGTACTATCAATTTTGAAGGCGGGCCTAAAAATCCGTCAAAGGGCACAACGATGAAGTTCCTGGTGCTGGCTGCTAACGCCCAGTTGGGGGTTGGTGCTGGGAGTTAAGGAAGAAGGGCGATCCACAATGGCATGTGGGCGATGACCCAGCTTCCGCGGAGACCTATGCAGGTGGTGGTTTGTTCCACTACTTCTTAGGATTAAACCTGTATTGCGGTAATAATATGCTGTGTACAGTGTAGCCTGCCTTGAGTGGGATGGGTGGATAATGGATCATGCTATTAAACCAGAAGGCCAATGGTCTAATAGTAATTGCTATTTGAAACCTTTTCTGCAAAAGAGGCTAGAAATTGATAAGGCTGTTGAGGAAAGCTCCTAGACTGTTCCAAGTATATCGGGGATTAAAGTGTGGACTAAGTGGTAATCTAGTCTTGTTGTTGGCGACACAACAAAGGCGAATTTAAAAGGAAACTGCTGGTCTGGCGACAGACTAGTATTTGCCTGGGAAATCCTACTAGACCTTAAGCCGCAAAGTTTACCTGATATACAACCACCGATGTATTTTTTTATTATTAGGGAGTGCCAGTTTTGAAAAGGCGTAACAACAATGAAAAGGAAGACGCAGTTAAAATACTGCAAAGAAACAAGTGGGCATTGAAGATAACAATACTCACTTTTTTAATAAGTATTTTATTCAGCTTGTTTTCGGAAACAGTCCTGGAACAAAGCGATATACTATCGGCATTATTTATTTTGCTGGTAATTATCATCATAGGTATATTCTTTGACATCATTGGCGTTGCCGTTACTGCAAGCAGTGAAATACCCTTCTTATCCATGGCTTCCAGGAAAATTCCAGGTGCAAAACAATCCATAATACTTATAAGAAACGCACACCTGGTATCCAGTATCTGCAATGACGTGGTGGGTGATATTTGTGGTATCATCAGCGGTGCTGCCGGGGCAGTTATAAGTATTAAAATAATAACCAATGATTTATCTATAAATAGTGCACTAATAAGCATACTAATAAGTAGTATAATCGCTTCTGCAACAGTAGGCGGTAAAGCCTTTGGCAAATCCTTTGCAATGAATAATAAGACCGTTATTGTACATAAAGTAGGATATGTAATATATTTATTAGGCAGCATCACTAAAGGGAAACATAAGAGGAAGTGACAAATATGTATATAGACACCATAACATCACCAAGAGACATAAAAAACAAAACCATTACCGAACTAAACCAGCTGGCCAGTGAAATCAGACAGTTTCTCATTGAAGTGATATCACAAAACGGGGGACATTTAGCTTCAAATCTTGGTGTGGTAGAGTTAACACTGGCCCTTCATTATATCTTCGATACCCCCAAGGATAAGATTATTTGGGACGTGGGACATCAAACCTATGTCCATAAAATCCTAACCAATAGAAAAAACAAACTCCATTCAATAAGACAATATCAAGGTATAAGCGGATTTCCCAAGGTGTCTGAGAGCAGCCACGATTTTTTTAATACAGGGCACAGCAGCACTTCTATTTCGGCAGCTTTAGGGTTTGCCCGGGCCAGGGACCTTATGGGTGAGAAATACTCTGTTGTAGCTGTTATAGGTGATGGTGCCCTTACCGGTGGTATGGCCTTTGAAGGATTGAACGATGCCGGCCACAGCCCTACAAATCTTTTGGTAGTTCTCAACGATAACCAAATGTCCATTGCTAATAATGTTGGAGGTCTGTCAACCTATCTATCTAAAATTAGATCGGACCCTAAATACTATAAACTAAAAAGGGATATTGAATATTTATTGAACAAAATCCCGGCAATAGGCAAAGGGATATGTCATGCAGTTGAACGTTTAAAGAATACAGTTAAATATTTATTAGTGCGCGGCATCATATTCGAGGAGCTGGGATTTAAGTATATGGGACCGGTAAATGGCCATGATATATCCTCCCTTATTTCCGTCCTGGACAGAGCACGGTCAGTTAATGGCCCGGTGTTGATACACGTGGTCACAAATAAGGGCAAAGGATATGATCACGCAGAAAGGAACCCTGAGAGATTCCATGCAGTTGCACCCTTCGATAAAAAGACCGGTGAGGAATTACGTAGCAATTCAGGTATCACTTATTCCCAGGTCTTTGGAAATACAATGGTCAAACTCGCCAAAGAAAATGGAAGAATAGTGGCTATTACGGCAGCGATGCCCCATGGAACAGGTTTGAGCAGCTTCTCCAGGTTATATCCTGAAAGGTTTTTTGATGTGGGCATTGCGGAGCAGCACGCCGTTACCTTTGCGGCCGGCCTTGCAGCAAATGGTTACAAACCGGTATTTGCTGTTTATTCAACTTTTCTCCAAAGGGCTTATGACCAGATACTCCATGATGTATGCATTCAAAACCTGCCGGTGGTTTTTGCCATTGACAGGTCCGGATTAGTGGGCCCGGACGGCGAAACCCATCATGGAATCTTTGATATAAGTTATTTAAGCCATATTCCCAACATGACCATTTTGAGCCCTTCGGACGGTAATGAACTGGCCGCCATGGTAACATATGCCATCGACTATCCCGGTCCCATTGCCATCAGGTATCCTAAGGGTGTTATTGATGATATCTATAAGGATAAAGATATTACTATAGAGCATGGCCGGTGGGATACTGTCAGATACGGCAAAACTTGCTGTATAATGGCCACCGGTAAAATGGTTGGCCTTGCCCTTAAGAGTTGTAAAACCCTGGAGGGCAGGGGAATATATTGTCACCTTGTAAACTGCCGGTTTGTAAAACCATTGGATATTGATATGCTTAGACTGTGCGCCCAAAGGTTTAATAAGCTAGTAATTATTGAAGATAATACTTCCATTGGGGGCCTGGGCAGCAGCGTAATCCAAGAACTTTCCAGGGTTGGGTATAAGACCTTAGATGTTAAACATATAGCCTTTCCTGATACCTTTATACCCCATGGTGGTATTGAACATTTACTAAAAAGATATAATATGGATATAAAAGGCCTGGTAGAACGGATTACCGACTTTGTTAACAACAACCGGGAGGAAAAGCATGCAAAATAATAATATAAGATTAGATGTCGAACTGGTTAACAGAAAATTGTATGCCAGTAGAACATCCGCCCAAAGGGCAATTATGGCCGGGCTGGTAAGGGTCAACAATACTGTTGTTGACAAACCGGGAACCTTTATTAAGCCGGAGGATATTATCGAAATAAAAAAAGAGGCCATTGTATATGTTAGCAGGGGTGGTGTAAAACTCGACAAGGCACTAAAAACCTTTGACATATCAGTTGAGGGTCTATTATGCATGGACGTAGGGGCGTCAACCGGTGGGTTCACCGACTGCCTTTTAAGAAACGGTGCCCGTAAGGTATATGCCATAGATGTTGGTTATGGCCAGCTGGCATGGAAACTCAGAAATGACCCAAAGGTAATAGTCATGGAACGAACAAACATACGTTATATAAGAAAAGAACAGATCCCAGACATTATTAACTTTTGCGTCATCGATGTATCATTTATTTCATTAAAACTGGTACTGCCGGTGGTAAAGGAGTTTCTAGACAGTGACGGCAAGATAGTTTGCCTAGTGAAGCCTCAATTTGAAGCTGGGAAGGATAAGGTAGGCAAAAATGGCGTAGTAAGGGAAAGGGATGTCCATAGGGATGTACTATCAACCATAATTGACTATTGCACCGGTATTGAATTACCGGCCCAGGACCTTACATACTCCCCGATTACAGGGCCTAAGGGGAATATAGAGTTTCTTTTGTTGTTGTCGAATAATAAAAATAATCCAACCATGGTTAAATATGATAAAATAGAGACAATAGTAAATGAATCCCACCTTCATCTGTTATGATGTTTTTAGGTTTTTTGTCAGAATTAAAGGAAAAGAAGGTTTGTTTATAGAATTACAAGTTAAAGTGGGGGATATAATGATAATCGGTGTAATTCCAAATCTCGAAAAGGATAATGATCTGCTACTGACCAAGGAATTAATAAACTATTTGCAGTCAAGGGATATCGATGTATTAATACCTCAAAGCATAAAGGACACCCACTTTCATAATATAAAGGTAGGTACGTCAAATACGTCTCATATTTACAAAGACTCTGATATAATCATCGTTCTGGGTGGGGATGGTACGCTGTTAAATGTGGCAAGGCACGTAGTGCCACATGAAACACCACTTTTGGGGATAAATCTAGGGCACTTGGGTTTTCTAACCGAGGTTGAGGTTAAGGAAGTAAAGGATGCGATAGATAGGCTGATAAGCAATGACTATACCCTGGAAAAGAGGATGATGCTTGAAGCAGTTGTTATAAGGAATAATATTGAAATGGAAAACTATTATGCATTAAATGATATTGGCATAGCCAAGGGCTCCTTTTCAAGAATTATACACCTTAAAACTTATATTGGAAATAGCCTGGTGGATATATTCCCTGCCGATGGTATAATTATATCCAGCCCTACGGGATCCACTGCCTATTCCCTTTCAGCAGGCGGCCCTGTAATCAGCCCTACCATGGAATGCCTGTTAATAACACCTATCTGCCCACATACACTGAATACCCGGCCAATAGTGATCTCTCCTTCGGAGAATGTCAGGGTAGAGGTGCTGGACAATTTCAATGATATAATAGTGACAATAGACGGTCAGCAGGGTGTTCAGTTAAATAACGGTGATGTTGTACTAATAAAAAAATCCTCTGTTTATACAAACCTGATAAAATTGTCCCGGCGAAGCTTTTATTCATTGTTGAGAAACAAGCTTAGCGAAAGAACAAGGGAAAAATTCAAAGAATAATACCAGGAGGTGCTTATGAAACTAGCAAGGCACGCGAAAATACTGGAGATAATCGATAAATATGAAATCGAAACCCAGGAAGAGCTAGCGGAGCATTTGAGGAAAGCAAATATTAACATTACACAAGCCACTATATCAAGGGACATAAAGGAACTGAGGCTGATCAAGGTGCTTTCGAAAAACGGGGTGTACAAATATGCAACCCTTAACAATAACGATATGCAAATCCCTCAAAAACTAAAGAATATTTTTGCCCAATCTATCCTGAGTATTAAACACGCGAATAATCTGATAGTTATAAAAACCATAGAGGGTGGCGCCCAGTCCGGGGCAGCAGCCATTGATGCCTTAAAATGCAAGGAAATTATAGGAACAATAGCCGGAGACGACACAATTTTGGTTGTCGTTCAAGATAATGACAGTGTAGAGGCCGTAATAGACAATTTTGAGAAACTTATGAAGTAATTAGGGGGTATTAAATTGCTCAGGCAATTAAATATTTCTAATATTGCCCTTATTGATAAGGCAAGCATAAAACTGGGCAGTGGGTTAAATATACTAACCGGCGAAACAGGCGCCGGAAAATCAATTATTATTGATGCTGTAAATCTTATCCTGGGTGAAAGGGCCGATAGGGAATTGATTGCCACCGGTAAGCAGGCTGCTTTTGTAGAAGCCATATTTGATATGCCCGATGGTTGTCCCGTGGCAACAGTCCTGGACCAATACGGCATATCCATTGAACAGGACAACACCATAATATTTTCTAGGGAAATAACCCAATCGGGTAAAAACACCTGCAGAATTAACGGTAGGGCTGTAACCCTTACAACCTTAAAAGAAATCAGCAGCCACCTAATAGATATCCATGGACAGCACCAGCACCAGTCCTTGCTGGATCAGAGTAGCCATTTGTTTCTGGTAGACTTATATGGCGGGTTGGAAATAAGTCAGGTAAAACTAAAGTTGGAGACTTTATATAAAAAATGGAGAGATATACTAGCCAACCTCGACCGGATAAAAAAGAATGAAAGGGACAGGGAACGGAACATTGATATAATAAATTACCAGCTCAAAGAAATATCCGATGCAAAGTTAACAATAGGAGAAGATGACCAATTACTGGCCAAGAAAAAGTTATTGTCCAATCTTGAGAAGATCAAAAGGGTCTTGGAGGATGCATACCTTGGAATATACTCAGGCGATGGATATACCACCTCCGCTATGGATATCATAGGCAGTATAAATAATAATATTTCCGAAATCACCGGTTATGATCCACAGCTCGAAAGGCTGCATAAAGATACGGAAAATATTTTTTATTCCCTTGAGGATATTACTTTAAGGATCAGGCAGTTCAAGGATAATATTGATTTCTCACCTGAGGTTCTTGATGAAATAGAAATGCGGTTGGACACCATTAATAAGCTTAAACGAAAATACGGCCCCGAAATAGAGGATATATTGGATTTTGAGAAGTCTTTGGAAAAACAGCTTAAGGTATTCGTGGATAGTAAACAATCAATGGAAAAATATGAACGGGAAAGAAAAGTTGTAGAACAAGAATTATTATCAGTCTGCAATGACCTGTCAAGCCTTAGAAAAGAAATGGCAGCACAATTAGAAAATAGAATCAATGAAGAACTTCACCAGCTGGGCATGGCAAAGGCGCGGTTTATAATAAGCTTTAATGAGCAGCCGGCCCAAGGCGAGGAACTTAAGATTACAGCCAATGGTTTTGATAATGTGGAATTTTTACTGGCACCTAATCCCGGTCATCCTCCCAAACCCCTTGTTAAAATAATATCCGGTGGTGAATTGTCCAGGGTAATGCTGGCTATAAAGAATGTATTGGCTTCTTTGGACAATATCCCTACCTTGATCTTTGACGAAATTGACACGGGAATCAGTGGCACGACCGCTCAAATTGTTGGACAAAAACTGTGTTCCATTTCTAAATTCCATCAGGTAATATGCGTGACCCATCTACCGCAAATTGCATGCTTAGCAAATCGCCACTTTGTTATAGAAAAAAAACTTGTAAACAATAAGACTACAACACTGGTAAAACTTTTGGATTACGATGAAAGGGTTTTGGAAATAGCCAAAATGATATCAGGGACGAAGGTAACGGAGCTTACCGTAAACCATGCCAGACAAATGATAGACGGAGGCAGCGGCTTAGCAAACAGCTAAGCCGCTGTTTTTTTTACCAAAACTTCAAAAAATGTAGGAGAATAAATAGAATTTAATAAGGTTAACTTAAATACTAGACTTTAATATCAATACTACTGTTTTACCATATACAACCGATTAATATGAGCTTATAGGAGTGTGGTAATTTGTATAAAAATACAATAAGGAAAAAGATTGGTATTATCTTGTCTATAATAATCATATTGTTAAATTATAATCCCATAACTCAGCAACTACTATCAATACCTTCGGAGTTGAAGATATTTGAGGGTGAACAGCAATTTCTCGACTTGAAACTGCCCCTCACCTTTGAGGTGGAAACTGATAGGATAGGAGTTATAAAACTGAACGGCAACACCTTAAATAAAATACAACACGATTTCAGGCAGCCCATTTCCCTACAGTCCTTAACCAGAGGAAATGTCAACTTACAATTTAAGTTATTTGGTTTATTGCCAATAAAAAACATGCTGGTTAGAGTGCTACCAAAAATAAATGTGGTGCCTGGCGGTCACGCCATAGGAGTAGCCCTGTATACTAAGGGTGCCTTAGTAGTAGGCATTTCAGATATAAAATCCAGTGATGGTGATATTTACAGCCCGGCTCAAGACGCCGGCTTAATACCCGGTGATATAATAGAAAAAGTGAATAACGTTACCATAAAAAATGCTGAACATTTGTCTATGCTGGTTAACGAAAGCAAAGACCAATCTCTGCAACTCTCCATAAGAAGAAATGACAAGCTAATGGATGTTACCATTGAAGCGGTTAAAGACCATCAAGACGACAGGAAAAAATTGGGCATATGGGTTAGGGACAGCACAGCCGGAGTTGGGACTTTATCCTTCTACTTACCAAACAATAACATGTATGGGGCTTTGGGACATGCTATAACGGACATTGACACTAGATCTCTACTCAGGGTGGATAATGGTGAAATAATGAAATCACAGATTATTGACATACGGCAGGGCGAAAAGGGCAAGCCCGGCGAAATAAGGGCAATGTTTTCAGAAAAGGAAAATATTATTGGAAATATTAAAAAGAACACCGTTTATGGTATTTATGGTGAGATATACAATAGTCTCGATAACCCAATATACAGGAAACCCATAGATATTTGCCTGCAGCATCAGGTAAAGGAAGGCCCGGCTACAATTTTGTGTACGGTAGATGATGAAGGTATCAAGGAATATGATATAGAGATTATAAGGATAAATAATCAGCTAGAACCTGATATGAAAAGTATGATAATAAAAATAAACGATAAGAAGCTGCTATCAAAGACCGGTGGTATTGTACAAGGCATGAGCGGAAGTCCTATAATCCAGGATAATAAATTGGTAGGCGCAGTAACCCATGTTTTTGTAAACGACCCAACAAAGGGTTATGGGATATTTATTGAGTGGATGTTAAAGGAAGTTGAAATTGATAATAAATAATATGACAAATTTATTTAAAGGGATGGCCTATTGTTTATCGATAACATTTATCTCATTTTTTAGGCAGTAAAAAACAAATTAACCGGTTAAAGTTTTGCAAATATTTTTTTTATTTTTTTTATGATAATATAGAAGGAAAATTTGAACATTTGTCGAATTGTAAAGTCATGCATCAACTGGTAAATTTTATGTCTAGGGGGTAAAACTAAATGATGAAGAAGATCAAGGTATTAATTGCAGACGACAACAAGGATTTTTGCGACATTATGAATGAATATTTAAGCAGGCAGGAGGATATTGAGGTGGTCGGCATCGCCAATGATGGTGTTGAAGCAGTGGATCTGATCACCAATACGTCACCGGACGTTATCGTATTGGATATTATAATGCCGCATCTTGATGGATTGGGAGTACTGGAAAGGATCAACTCTTTAGCTTTGGAAAACTACCCCAAGGTTATTGTCCTTTCTGCAGTGGGTCAGGATAAAATAACCCAGAAGGCTATAACCCTTGGTGCAGATTATTACGTTGTAAAGCCTTTTGATATGGAAATATTCGTTAGAAGGATCAGAGAGTTGACGACAAAAAAGGAAACGGAATCTATTAAGAAAATACACGTTGTAACAAAGGCTAAAGGCGTAACGTCCATTGAAAGTGAAATAACCAGTATAATCCACGAGATTGGAGTGCCTGCCCACATTAAAGGATATCAATATCTTCGAGAAGCGATAATGATGGTGGTAAATAATATAGAACTATTAAGCGCCATCACAAAGGAGCTTTACCCGGGTATAGCAGTAAAATTCAACACCACGCCCAGCCGAGTGGAAAGGGCAATACGCCATGCCATAGAAGTGGCATGGAGCAGGGGAAGAGTAGATACAATAAATAAGCTTTTTGGCTATACGGTACACGATAAGAAGGGAAAACCGACCAATGGCGAATTTATTGCCATGGTTGCTGACAAGCTTAGATTGGACACCAAAATTAGCTGATATACTAAAAACATTCATGGGGAATCATTGGGTAAGCCAATGATTTCCTTTTTTGCGTCCAGCCTTTTAGGAATAAATATTTTTCAAAAGAGAAATATAGTATTAAAGACTAAATTTGGGTGATATATGATATGTATTTGAAAGGCACAGCCCGTATCGATAGCCGAACTAAAAGGCTGGTATCCAGGTTAAGACCCGGTGATATTGCCATTATAGACCATCAAGACATAGACGAAGTCGCCGGTAAAATGTTATTGGAACGCAAAATAAAAGCCGTTATTAACATGGCATCCTCCATAAGCGGAAAATATCCAAACCTGGGTCCTAAGGTTTTGATCGATAACGGGATACCGCTATTCGATGAAACTGACAAAGACTTAATGACCAAAGTAACCGAGGGGGATACATTAGAAATCAGAGATAATAGTTTATATTGTAATAAAGGATTTATATTAAAATTAAAGACATTGACCAAAGAACAGCTTGATAAAAGGCTGGAAACAGCACACAGGAATTTAAGAAAAGAACTGGACAGGTTCATAGAAAA
>JBMNSO010000057.1:0-10441 GCA_050945235.1 Mahellales bacterium | reverse complement strand
AGAGTTCATAAAATGGGAGAAACCCGATTACGTACGGCTTCATCTCGATCATGTACCCGTAATTGATGAGGACAATCTCAAGGTAGATTACTTGCTCATAATAAAGGAAGCACTGGAAATGGGCTATAAATCCGTCATGATAGACGGTTCCCGTTTAAGTTTTAAGGACAATATAGAAGTCACCAAAAGGGTGGCGGACCTGGCCCATAAAAAGGATGCAGCATGTGAAGCTGAACTGGGGGCAGTCATGGGTCATGAGTCCGGTCCTATCCCTCCCTATGAAGAGATTTTCGCATCTGGAAAGGGATTTACCGATATTAAAGAAGCTGAAATCTTCGTCGCACAAACCAATTGCGATTGGCTGTCGGTGGCTATCGGAAATATCCACGGTGCGGTTTCCGAAGCCCTAAGAAACCAAAAAAAACCTGTAGCAAGGCTAAACATTAAACACCTATCTAGTTTAAGTAAAGTAACCGGTATTCCTCTGGTACTCCATGGCGGTTCCGGCGTAGCCCGGGAATATTTCCTTGAGGCAATTAAGAATGGTATAAGTAAGGTAAATGTGGGTACGGAGTTAAGACAAACCTATGAACAGTCATTACAGGACAACAATAGTACGGTCAAAGCTCAGGACGCTGTTTATAACCATACCAGAAACCTTATAAGGGATTATTATAATATCAGCGGAATCCAGAAGAAGATCCTTTCTTAAAAATTTGTAGAATGAATATGGGGGATGTCAAATGAGTTTATTAGGATTGGATATTGGAACTTCGGGCTGTAAAGCCGTGGTATTCTCGGAGGAAGGCAAGATACTGGCCTCTGCGTATAAGGAATACGATATTCAAGTGAAGGCCCCGGGCTGGGCAGAGTTAGATGCTGCTGATGTTTGGGACAAAATAAAGGATACAATTGCAAAGGCAGCATCCACCACCACCAACGACCCCATTAAGGCGTTGTCGGTCTCGTCCTTAGGGGAAGCTATGGTACCGGTATCTAAAGACCGCCAAATCCTCGGTCCTTCAATACTCAATTTTGATATAAGGGGAGAAGAATATATCCCGCAATTAGAAAATACCGTGGGCAATAAACGTTTGTATAACATAAACGGAAATGTTTTAGGCAACCAATACAGTCTTCCAAAACTATTATGGATAAAGGACCACCAGCCGGAACTATATAGCAAAACCTATAAATTCCTGTTATGGGGTAGCTTTGTACCCTATATGCTGGGAGCGGATCCGATGGTGGATTATTCCTTAGCCAACCGCACCCTGCTCTTTGATCTTGAACAGCGCACGTGGTCCCAGGAAATGCTAGGGATTACCGGTTTGGACAGAGAGAAGCTACCGGATACAGTACCCTCCGGAAAGGTTATAGGCACGGTTTCCCAAAATATAGCTGACGAACTTGGCCTTGGTAAAAATGTCGCCATTATTTCAGGAGCCCATGACCAATGTGCCAATGCGGTGGGCAGCGGCGCCGTTAAAGAAGGCATGGCAATGTACGGAATGGGGACCTTTATATGTATAGTACCGGTATTTGAAAACAGGAAAAACATCGATGTAATGTTGAAGCTAGGTTTTAATACGGAACACCATGCCCTCCAGGAAAAATACGTAAGCTTCATTTACAACCAAGGCGGTTCTCTGGTCAAATGGTTCAGAGATACCTTTGCCTCCATGGACAAAAAACAGGCCGCTCTATCCGGAGAAGATATATATGCAAAACTCGACACAGAAATGCCCCAGGACCCCAGTTCAGTCATGGTTCTGCCTCACTTTACCCTGACCGGGCCACCGGAATTCATTGGCGATTCCTCCGGTGTAATAGCGGGACTTAAACTAGAAACAACCCGGGGTGATATCTTAAAAGGGATAATGGAATCCACCGCCTTTTATATGAGGGAATGTGTAGAGGTTACGCCACAGGCAGGAATCAATATCTCTGACTTCCGGGTAGTAGGCGGAGGAAGCAAGTCCAATGAATGGGTTCAAATATGCTCGGATATTCTCGGGATTCCCTTTACCCGTCCGGTCATTACAGAAGCCGGTGCTTTAGGTGCCGCAATTATCGCCGGTACCGGTAAGGGTATCTTCAAATCCCATCAAGAGGGCGTAGACGCCATGGTTAAACCAGACAAAAGTTTTGAACCCCAGCCTCAACAACAAAAGCTATATAACGCTAAATTCCAGAAATATAAACAGCTATGGCCGCTAATGAAGGAATACCTAAGGCAACTGTAAAAAGTAAGAACTCACCTCTCTTGTGCAAGGAAGTATCCCTTTCAAGGCAGTATGTCCAACAAGGTATGGGGACACATCTCTCGTGCAAGAAAGTATTCCTTTAACACTGAGGTATGTCCCCGTATATATTTTCAAGCCAAGCATACAACCTTCAATCTCTAGTAAGGTATGTTGTCAATTAAAGCTAGGTATGTCTTTAGTTAAGCTTTCAACTTCTAACTTACAGCACATAAAATGAGGTGTGTCCCCTTACTGAATAAGATTACAGTGATTTAAAAGGGCTTTGTTTAAATCCGGTCTTTAATTTCCTGGATCTGACCCCTGACATCATTTATGGAGCAGCCACGACAGTCTTTTGTATAACAATATCGTTACTATCGATACCGCCGTACCTTTAACTAGGTTAAAGGGTGTGATGCCGAAAATTATAAGGGACCTTATATCCACAATGGCACTATTCACCTGGGCCGATGATTCCACTATTACTTCCAAAGGCATTCCCAATACTTTCTGATATAAGGGCAATACCAAGAAATAGTTAGATAAACTGGCTACCACCGCCATGGACAATACACCAGCCACCAGACCCTTAAGGGCACCTTTTTTAGTCTTATATTTCAAGTAAACCCAACCCGCTGGCACTACCAGGGCACTGCCTACTATAAAATTAGATAACTCCCCGACACCACCAGTTTGAGTGCCCCTAATTAATGCAAAGAGCAGGTTCTTTAATCCTTCTATTACCATACCCGCAAAGGGCCCCAAAGCAAAAGAACCGATTAATGCCGGAAGATCACTAAAATCGATCTGTAAAAATCCTGGAAATATAGGCAGGGGGAATTGAAACAGCATCAATATAAATGCCATGGCGGATAATAAGGCAACTTTTATGGTATACTTTGATTTGCGATTCACACTGATAACCTCCCAAAATATAAAATAAAAAGAGTTCCCATTATTCTCCGGGAACTCCTTTGCTCACAATGAAACATTATACTATACATCATGAAATCATCTTCTCCCATCCAGACTATACTGTCGGCTTTGGAATCTCACCAAATCAACCTGTTAAGGCTCGCGGGCTGTAACCGCCGGTAAGGAATTTCACCTATCCCCGAAGATATAACGGTTATTTAGTTTATGATTAATATTATACATTATTTTTACGATTATTCAATAGGTTTTTTTGTCGTATACCATAGAGAACCGTCATGTTTAACTACCTACATCTACTCTCCTCTTTTATAGGCCATCTGTCCGTTTACAAATACCATTTCCACCCGGGTCAAAAACTCCAGGGGATGGCCGTCCATAATAATTATATCTGCGTCCTTGCCCGGCTCAATACTGCCCAGCCTATGGCCCAGCCCTACTATCTCGGCGGCATTTATGGTTATTGCCTTAAGGGCTTCCATCTCGTCCATGCCTTCCCTTACGGCTATGGCAGCACATACCGGTAGGTATTGTATAGGTATCACTGGGTGATCGGTCATTATGGCCACCTTTAAACCCGCTCTGCTCAATATACCCGGTGCTTCAAAGGTCATATTTTTAAGCTCTATCTTCGATCGTTCGGAAAGCAGTGGCCCCAGGATAACGCCTACACCGGCTTCCACAAGAAACTCCGGAATCGTATGACCCTCAGTACAGTGGTCTATGGTGGCCTTTAGCCCGAATTCCCTTACAATACGCAGGGCTGTCAGAATATCATCCGCCCGGTGGGCATGTATCTTAAGGGGCAGGTTACCCTTGACCACCTCCAGCATAATCTCCATCTTAAGATCCCGCTCCGGGCGTTTGTCCTCGTCTTCCTTAGCCTGCTCCAGCTTTTCGCCATACTCCCTTGCCTTAATAAGCGCCTCCCGCAAAATAGCAGCAGTGGCCATCCTGGTGGAAGGTGCCTTTTGCTGGTCATGGTACACCTTTTTGGGGTTCTCGCCAAAGGCAGCCTTTACTGCGATGGGTTCTTTTATTAACATGTCTTCTATCCGTTTTCCATGGGTCTTTAAAGCGGCAAACTGCCCTCCCAGCACATTGGCACTGCCCGGACCGGTTATTGCCGTGGTAATACCGTGGCTTAAGGCCTCTTGAAAGGACCTGTCCCTGTGGTTTATACCATCTATTGCCCTTAAATGAGGGGTAACCGGATCGGTCATCTCATTTCCGTCGCTACCCTCAAAGCCCATCCCATCCTCCCACATGCCGACATGGCAATGGGCATCTATAATACCCGGCATAACGGTCTTACCATGGGCCTGTATCACTTCCGTGTCCCTTGGAAAATCAATATGTTCTTTAACATCTATTATCTTATCTTCTTGTATCAAGATATCACCGGCCTCATATAACCGTCCGGCCATGGTATATATCTTCGCTCCCTTTATCCCGTACATATGCAACCTCCTGAAAATGTTTACTGTATACCCTTCATTGTAAGGGAAATCCTGTTTCTTTCCACATCAATATCCATTACCTTTACCATATCTCCTACCTGCAGCACATCTATGGGATGTCTTATATAAATCATTCACTTTTAAGCAATGCCCAAGCCAAAAAACCCGCCCCGGTGGCAAAGGCTGCTCCGGTTCTGGCCACCCCGGTATCCCGGTCAAAGCTTTCGCAAAACAGACCGTTGTCCATGGGCATCTTCTTTATGTATTCCAATGCTTTACTGCGCCTGGGGGATAATAGGCTTGCGCACAGGCCCAGGGTCGATAGGGTATTGGGATGATGGTCACAAGCCAGTTCGTCAAAGGCGGCATCAGTAAAACAATACTTGTATTTCTTTGAATACAGATACCCCAATGTATTGTTATATATCTCATTCTTCTCATCCACAAAGCCATAGTAGCTTAACAGAGCCAGGCTGCCTGGCGGGTCATTATATATCCTGTGTTGGCCCCGGCCATCGGTCGACCAGGCAAACATTTTTTTGCCCTTTACCTCTATTATGCCATGGTATAATATCTTATCCCTTAATGTGTCTGCCTTTTCCTTAAAATACTGCTCAAGGGAAAAGTTCTCCATAATCCTGTTAAGCTGGGCCAAAATAATAAAGGCCTTCCATACTAACACATTGTCATATATAACAAAGGGATAAATGGCCGGATCATCGGAAGGCAGTAGGAATGTGGAATAAAGCCCCACATCCTCATCATATTTGTCATCAATTATCTCCACCAGGAACGGTAATGCTTCTCTAATGTTGCCCCTATTTAAAATATTATAATCCTCTGTGGCATCGATATAATTCCCCAGGGCTATAAAATATGCCGCTACTTGATCCAGCTCGAAACCGGGGTACAGGACCCTTCCGTCTATATAATGGGCATGTTCGCCGGCATTAATGGAATGATACTTGAATATCAATTCCAGTACCTTACTTGCCCTGGTTTTGTCGACCATGGTTAAGGCCGGCATGGACCACAGTAGGCTGTCCCTCTCCCAAAAGGCGCCGCTTACATAATATAAAGGGCTTCTAGAGGTCAAAGGTACATATTCATCGGTGTCCAAGGCCTTTCCTACGCTGAAAAAGTAGTTGAAAAACAGGTTTTCATTGGCTATCTTCTGTATGGCCTTATCTTCATGGAATTTTTCCTTGTCTTTTAACCAATCTACCGTTTCTTTAAGCATTTGTCCATATCCACGCCTTTTCATGTGTATGAGATTAGCGGCAGCTCCATCCTCCTCCAGGTTAACCGAGACATAAAAACAAACTTCTGCCTGCTGTCCTTCTTCCAAATGCATTGTATTATATGCCTTGTATTGCATAGGTTTATTTATATCGATGGGTTTACCATAGAACTCCCACTTTACGTCTTCCATTGAGGAACCGATGGCATAAGCGAAACTGCCATTGTACGACTTAAACCCTAGCACTAGATTCTTGGTCCATTGATCCAATTGTGCTTTTTTTACACCACAAACCGACTGACGGGTGAATATCAACTCGTGAATATGCTTTGTCATGCCCTGCAGTCCCAGAGTAAAATCGGCCCCTTTCCCCCTGTTGGCAAGGTTTAGAATATACATAAATCCCTTTTCCTTTATCGGTGCAACTATGGTACCTGTAAGGGCAATATGTTCATCCTGATACGTGAAACTAGGCACCCAGCTACCTACCTTATGCCAGATAAATCTGCCTTTTTTAAGCACATAGGACCGCCCATCTATTTCTATAAGTGGAGCAAACAAATAACAGTCCTTCAATCTTTCATCGGAACCGACTTCTATCAACACCCTGTACCTCATAAACAGTGTGTTAAAATTCTTTATACCACCGGTATCGGTATCTATACATGGAATAGCAATATACTCGTTACCGGTTGGTATATAACTTTCGCCCCAATCCAACTCATCAGGTTTTGTTATTATCGGCTGACCAGATCTCATGATCATAGCTCCTTTCCTTTTTTATACTATATATCTTTCAACCGGTTGGTGGGTATTCCCTTGCACTATAAAAATGGGTACCATGTATGTACCCATTAATTGGTCCTGCAACTAGTCCTATCATATTTATTATTATACAATAATATACAATAAAATTCAGTATTATTTCTAGATTTGGGCAAAGGCTAGAACATGTTATTATTATCATTTCTTTCCTGATGTATAATAAAATAAGTGGTACATGGCAACCTGTATGTAGTATACCATTTATTATGGTTTATGACGGATTTTACGCCAAAAAATACCGGGACACCCGGTATTTTTGTTATTCGTGTATCTCATCCAATTTGAATTTATCATGGATTGCCTTTACAGCCTTCTCCACTTCTGCCTCGTCTATCAAACAGGAGACCTTGATTTCCGACGTAGTTATCATGCCAATATTTATGTCGGCCTCGGCAAGGGCTTCAAACATCAAAGCGGCCACACCGGGGTTGTTTGCCATCCCTGCCCCTACTATTGAAATCTTGGCCACATCGTCCTTATGCTTCACATCCCTTGCTTCTAGATAATCAAGGTTTTCCTTTATCAACTTCAAAGCCTTTTCCAGGTTTGACTTGTTTACAGTGAAGGATATATCCTTGTCCTTTTCCCTGCCTATGCTCTGGATTATTACATCCACATCTATATTTTCCTTTGCCAATAAATTAAACAGTTTATAGGCCATACCGGGTTTATCTTGTATGCCTATAACAGCGATCCTTGCCACATCGGTATCATGGGCAACACCCGTTACTACCATCTTATCCTCCATCTTTTCTACCTCCTTAACATAAGTGCCCTCGTTATCATTAAAGCTGGATTTTACCACCAGCAGTACCCCGTACTTCTTTGCCAGTTCCACCGACCTGTTGTGGAGCACCCTGGCGCCCAGGCTGGCCAGCTCCAGCATCTCGTCATAGGATATATATTTAAGCTTGCTAGCTTGCGGTACCAACCTAGGATCCGCAGTATATACCCCATCCACATCGGTATATATCTCGCAAAAATCCGCCTTTAATGCCGCTGCTAAGGCAACAGCCGTGGTATCAGACCCACCCCTGCCCAGGGTAGTAATATTATCATACTTATCAACGCCCTGAAAACCCGCTACTATTACAATTTTTTTCTCGTCTAACTCCTTGGTTATCCGGGTGCTATCGATGGACCTTATCCTGGCGTTACTGTACATGCTACTGGTCTTGATCCCCACTTGAGGACCGGTCAAGGAAATCACAGGATAACCCAAACTCTCAATAGCCATTGCCAAAATGGATATGGATATTTGTTCCCCCGTAGAAAGGAGCATATCCATTTCCCTCTTTGATGGATTTGGATTTATCTCTTTAGCCATTTTAATCAAATGGTCTGTGGTATCCCCCTGGGCGGATACCACTGCAACAACAGAATTTCCCTTATCCCTTTCCCTAACTATTCTTTTTGCTACGTTCATTACCTTTTTTGCATCGGCAACCGAACTGCCCCCATATTTTTGAACAATCAATGCCAAAGGTGTTTCCTCCTAACTTTCAGATATACTATTGTTTATATGCCATATTCTACCCTGATTTTACTTTTTACCGATTTTATATCACGATGACCAGCCAGCGCTTCAAACAAAGATGTAAACTCCTTTTCCTTTGCCGGAGCCGATACAAAACCCAGTTGTTTTTTTAACAATTCATCGTTGCAGAATATTAGCTGACAATCTTTAAATATGGATTTAACTGCGTCCACTGTTTTATTTTGATCATCGTATTCCACCCTGACGAAGTATCTCGTTTCGGTCTCCTGTATATCCATGACATTGTCATCATTATCCCTGGTCCATATGCTTTTTTTCTTGGTTTTTAAGTGTTTGACCGCATCGATGATATCTCCTACCACAGCACTGGCAGTAGGCAACTTGCCTGCTCCCCTACCGTAAAACATAACATCCCCTATGGCATTACCCCTTACCATTATAGCGTTAAATACGTCATCCACATTGGCAAGGGGACTGAGCTTATCTATCATGACCGGTGACACCCTCAGCATTAGCTGGTTGCCTATACTCCGACAGATAGCCAATAGTTTTATGACCTTACCCATGTATTCCGCATATATGGTATCCTCTTTGGTTATGGAGGTAATACCCTCGGTATGAATATGGCGATAGTCCACCCTCTCGTCAAAGGCGATAGATGCAAGTATTGCCAGCTTACGAGCTGCGTCATGGCCCTCTATATCGGCGGAAGGATCTCTTTCAGCATAACCCTTTTGCTGGGCATCATAAAGGGCTTCCTCAAACCCTATGCCTTCGACCTTCATTTTGGTTAGAATATAATTGGTGGTACCATTTATTATACCGAATATTTCGGTTATCTCATTGGCGGCTAAGCACTCGCTCAAGGGCCTGATAATCGGTATGCCGCCACCCACACTGGCTTCGAAAAGAAAATTTACATCCTTTTCCTTTGCTAATTTTAATAATTCTGCCCCATATTGGGCCACCAATTCTTTATTGGAAGTAACCACATGCTTGCCGGACAGTATGGCCTTTTTTACATAGGTATAGGCCGGCTCACTGCCCCCCAGTACCTCTACTACTATAGAAATCTCGGGATCCTCTAGTATATCATCTGGATTTTTCGTGAATAAGTCCCTATATGGGCTGTCTTCAAAATCTCTCAAATCCAGTATTCTTTTTATCTCAACAGGCTGACCCGCCCTTTTTTCTATACTACTACCGTTTGTGGTCAACACCTCAACAACACCAGAACCTACAACTCCATGTCCCATTATGCCAATACTCGCCATTTTTAATCCCTTCCTTATCATTAACAATTAATAAACCTTAGCCTTTGCTTATTCCTTTGCCAAAATTTCTATCCTCTGTACTCCCCTCTGTTCACTTAACACGCTTATAAGGTAATCGGTATCTTCCTTCAATTCTTTAGTGTCCATGGATATGGTCACATTCGCCACACCATGTATGGGTATATTTTGATTCATCGTTAATATATTGGCCCTGGCCTCAGCAATAATATTCAATATGCTGGACAAAACACCTGGAATATCTTCCAGTACTAAACCCAAGGTTATAATTTTGCCACGGGTGCCTTCCGTAAAGGGAAATACTGCCTCTTTATACTTATAGTAGGCACTCCTACTTATACCAACAGCCTTTACAGCTTCATTGACCGTATTTACTTTACCCAGCTTCAATAGTTTTTTCGCCTTTATTACTGCAGTAAAAACCTCTGGAAGTACTGATGCATCAACCAGATAAAAGGTAGTTTTATTATGCATAAGTTTCCTCCGTTGTCTTCGTATTAAAGACATTTGTTTTCATATGAAAGAATTTTAACATAATAACAACGGGTATACAATGCCCAATTAATTGCAAATTATCTAAACTTCCATGGATAACTGATATTTTCTATGTATTTCTTAATATTTTATGTATATTTAAATATAAATCGGATAACCCTTTATATTTTTTATTTAATCTAACATGTTCGTTAAACCCAACAAAACACGGGGCTGCCGGAAATAATAAATTACTTCCCGGCAGCCCCTTCATCAATGGGTATGTATTTATGTAACCTTCAACGTTTTTACCTGTACGCCCTCCAACTGCATCAGTTCATCAGTAAGATCCCGTACAAACCCATCGCCCTTATTGATATTGAGAGAAATAATACCGTTGTTCTGGCCGATGTCATGGATCCCTAACCTGCTTATTATACCTTCTCCATAACGGGTTAGTATTTCCTGTACAT
>JBMNSO010000056.1:0-10608 GCA_050945235.1 Mahellales bacterium | reverse complement strand
GTCAAAATATTAGCGTCATTGTGCTGCCTGCAATATTTTGCAGAAAATGTATCATTACAAAGGGCGGCCCTTATACCTGGGATTTTATTTGCAGCAATGCAGATACCTATACCGGTGCCGCAAATGAGTATGCCCCTGGAAAATTCACCCTTTGCTACTGCTTCGGCTACTTGAATGGCGATATCGGGATAATCAATGGACTTTTCATCGAAACTGCCAAAGTCCTTATAACTTATACCTTTATCCTTTAGATATGCCAACACCGCCTGTTTGAGTAAAAAACCTCCATGGTCACTTCCTATTGCTATCAACGTCTACACCTCCAGATCTTTTCTTATTATATACCAGTATCCATAAACCTGTCCATATGTTATTTTAGTTCCATGGAAAGCTTGTCCACCAGCTTTGCCATCAGTTCCTTGATTTCGCCGGCGCATTTTATGTATTCCTCCACCGGCTGTCCAAAGGGGTCGGATATATCGCTCTTATCCCCTCCAATATATTCCTTTAGGGTAAAGACCTTATCTGCTGCTGCCGGGTCCATCAGTTTAATTATTTGCTTATGTCCCGCCGTCATGGTAAGTATAATATCGGCAGCCCTTAACATATCTTCATCCACCTGGGCGGCCCTATGGCCGGATATATCTATACCCTGCACCCTTAAAGCCTCTATCGCCTGGGGCGACGCCGGCTGCCCGGGATAGGCTGCCACGCCGGCGGATATGATTCTAACCTTATCCCTTAACCCATGGATTTCATTAACCATGGCTTTCAATATCCCCTCGGCCATTGAACTCCTACAGGTGTTGCCGGTACATACCAAAAGAACGGTCTTCATAAACATCACTCCTCTAAAATTTCCTGCCTATAGATTCAACCTTGTTGTATTGTCTATTAAACAACCAGACACGTCTAATCGTCCATTAAACAACCAAACATATTTCATACTCTAATTATACTGAAAGCCGCCGCCCTGTCCATGCGGTTCATTATAGCCAGGCCCACGCCCTCCCTTGTTATACCCTCCGCCAGTATTATATCCACCCTTTCCTCGTCCAGTTGCCTCAGTGCGGAAAAAAGGGACTCCGCTATGGTATCGGGGTGTTCCCTGTCGCCCAGAATTATAACGTTATCATAACTTTTATACTGGCTATAGGTCTGCTGGGTAGCCAGTATACCCACCCGCATGCCCTGGGACCGGTATGCGTCTGCAAGGCTGGTTATTTTTTTAACGATGTCCCTTAAACCGCCTTCCACTATAACCATCCGTGCCTTGGGGGAATAATGACGGTATTTCATGCCCGGTGACTTGACCGGCTGGTCCTGCACAGGCCTTACCACCCCGGGGTCCACCTCAACCTGTCCCACTACCTGCTCTAGCATTTCAACAGTGATACCGCCCGGTCGCAGGAGTACCGGCAGAGTGCCGGTGATATCCAGTACGGTGGACTCCACCCCCACCTTACAAGGGCCACCGTCGAGTATAAGATGTATCCTGCCTGAAAGATCCCTTGCCACATGGTTAGCGGTGGTGGGGCTGGGGCTGCCCGAAATATTGGCACTAGGTGCGGCGATGGGCACCCCCGCACTCCTTATAAGGGACAGAGCAACGGGGTGGCGGGGCATCCTTACGGCAACGGTATCAAGGCCGGCCGTTACGACATCAGGCACAAGGCGGGATTTCCTGACCACTATGGTAAGGGGCCCTGGCCAAAAGGCATCCATCAGCTTAAGACCTATGTCCCCCACACCTGTGGTAAGCTCCGTCAGCTGCTCTTTGTTACTTATATGTACAATCAAGGGGTTGTCTGCCGGCCGGCCCTTGGCCTCAAAAATCTTATAGACCGCCCTGCCATCCAATGCATTTGCTCCCAACCCATAAACGGTCTCAGTGGGGAAAGCTACCAATTCTCCGGCCCTTATCAGTCGTGCACCGTAGTCTATCACATCTTCATCTAAATTATCACCATCGATGACAGCTATTCGTGTGTGTATCAATTAATATCCTCCCGTCTGTTGTTTAAAATACAGCTGATATTATTATACCACCTATTATTCCCAAAATAATACCCAGGCTGGAAATCCTGCCCCTGTAAAGACTGTGGGATTCGGGTATTAATTCGCTGCAGGTAATATACAGCATGGCACCCCCGGCAAAGCCCAGGCAAATGGAAATAAACACCGGCGATATTTCGCCCAGCAGGTATCCGATAAAGGCCCCCAGACCCATGGGCACCCCTGCCAGTATGGTATACAAAAAGACCTTAAACCTGGCCATGCCGCCAATGATCATGGGCGTTGCCATGGCTATGCCCTCGGGTATATTGTGAAGGGCGATTACCATGGTAAGGCCAAAACCGAATTTGGCAGTGGCCATATACCCGGAGCCGATAGCCAGGCCCTCGGGGAAATTATGTGTTGCAATACCGACGCCCATAAGTATACCGGTCTTTATATACCTCATCCCCTTGCCACCGCCCTTTATATTTCGTGGCTTAGGTATTAGCTCGCCCATGACAATAAGGGCAAAAACACCGATCAAGATCCCGGTTACACCATAGGATGTATTCCCAACTTCGAAGGCTTCCGGCAGAAGGTCAAAGCACACCACCGAAATCATCAATCCCCCCGACAGGCTGAGCAAGACGCTGAGCAATCTCTTGCTGGGGGAACGTAGCGTTATCGCCATCGCACCCCCGGTCCCGGTGCCTACCATGCCCGCAGCAAATCCTACCAAAGTAACTACCAACAAACTAGACAATATATACTCCCCCCACTCGTTTCATGATACATTTTATTCATCCGCCATGGGGTGTATGCAAACCAAAAAAGGGGGCTTTCCTAAAGGTTTTTACCCTTCCGGCAGCCCCTTTTTTGTTTTCTCCTTTGGCGGTTAGTATCATGGGTTTAATACATTGATCCCTACACCTGGATAAGGCTTATGTCCATTGACCTGTTATTCCATGGTTTTCAACTTTTCGGCCTGGTCGCTGGTTATAAGGTTATCCACCATCTCGTCGATATCGCCGTCCAAAAAGGCTTCCAATTGATAAATGGTCATGCCTATCCTGTGATCGGTAATCCTGCCCTGGGGGAAATTATAAGTCCGTATGCGCTCGCTCCTGTCACCGGTGCCCACCTGTGATTTCCTGTTGCTGGCGTATTCAGCGTTTTTCTCGGCCAGGGCCATGTCATAAAGCCGTGCCTTTAAAACCCTCATAGCCTTTTCCTTGTTCTTTAGCTGGGATTTCTCGTCCTGGCAGGATACCACCAGCCCGGTGGGCAGGTGGGTTATCCTGACCGCCGAATCAGTGGTATTAACACTTTGGCCGCCATGGCCCGATGACCGGAACACGTCAATCCTTAAGTCGTTTTGATTGATTTGGATTTCCACATCTTCGGCCTCCGGGAGTACGGCAACGGTAGCGGTGGATGTATGGATACGCCCCCCCGATTCGGTGGTTGGTATCCTCTGCACCCTGTGTACACCGCTTTCGTATTTCAGCCTGCTAAAGGCGCCCTTTCCCTCAATAACGAATATGACTTCCTTGATACCGCCAATATCGGTATAGTTTTCACTCATTATCTCGGTCTTCCAATTATTGCGTTCTGCGTACCTGGTATACATTCTAAACAATTCCGCAGCAAACAAAGCCGCTTCCTCGCCTCCTGCCCCGGCCCTTATCTCTACCACTACGCTCTTCTCATCATTTGGGTCCTTAGGGATTAAGAGTACCTTCAACCGTTGGGTGACCTGTTCAAGGTCGTCCTTAAGTTGTTCCAGCTCGGCTTCGGCCATCTCCTTAAGCTCCTTATCCCCACTGTCTTTAATTATTTCCTCGGTCTCCGATATCTCACGGTTTATCCTTTTGTATTGCCTGTATACCTGTACTATCTCCTCTATGCCGGAATGCTCCTTGACCAGATTCCTCCACTGGTTTTGATCGGCTATTACCTCGGGATCCGAGATCTTCCGGCTGAGTTCCTCATATTTCTTTTCAATAAAGTCTAACTTTTCCAACATCTGCCTTCACTCCACTGAACACTATTTTTCAATCGCCCGGTGATCACCCTGTCATGGCCGGCCAGGTCTTTAAAACATTGGGCATCCTCAAAGTCTTTATCCATCATATTCAAAACCTTCAGGCCCTGGTCATGGCCTATCTCCAGAGCCAGGTACCCACCGGGTTTTAATACCCTGGGGCAATCCCTTATTATCCGGCGGTAATACCTTAAACCGTCCCTACCACCGTCCAAGGCCTGCCTAGGTTCGTACCGTGAAACCTCGGGCTCAAGACTGTCTATCAAATCGGATTCAATATACGGCGGATTGGACACTATTATATCCCATTTGCCAATACCCTGTGCATCCAGGGCATTGAGCAGATCACCGGGTATAAATTCAACCTTTGGGCTCACACCTATCACATCGGCGTTATACCGCGCAATGGCTAGCGCCCGGTCACTTACATCCACCGCCCATACCCTGCACCTGTCGATGAACTTGGCCAGGCTGACGGCTATGACACCGCTGCCGGTGCCGATATCGGCTATTCGAACAAAGCCATGGCCATACCACCGGTTGTATATCTCAACAACCCTTTCCACTAAAATCTCAGTATCTGGCCGGGGGATCAACACCCCCGGCACCACCCTAAAGTTAAGACCCATGAACTCCTGGGTTTGGGTAATATACTGCAGGGGTTTCCTATCCTGCCTTTCCCTAACCAGTACCATATACTGCCGGTACTGGTCCGGGGTCAAATCGGGATAGTCTCCGATGTACATCTCACTCCTGGATTTTTTCAGTACATGACACATCAGCAGCTGAGCATCCAGCAGAGCGGTGGTTATGCCCGCCTGCTCCAGCGTCTGCCGCCCCTGCCTGATGGCTTCCAACAACCTGATTTTGGTTTTCATCTATGCCCTCTTCCCTTCGGATCAATACATTGTTAAAGGCGGTTATGGCCACTTCCAACTGGCTGTCATCCGGTTGTCTGGTGGTCAGTTTTTGCAGCATCAGGCCGGGATAGCTGATGATCTTAACCAGCCGTGAATCGCTGTTGCCCGCCCAACGTATCACTTCATAGGCCAGGCCGGACACCACCGGCAATAATATCACCCTTGATACTATCCGGCTGATTATATCATCCCACCCCAGCAGTGAAAATACTAAGATGCTGATTACCATCACTATAAGCAAAAAATTGGTACCGCACCTAGGATGCAGGGTCACAAACTTTCTGGCGTTATCCACCGTCAACGGTTCTTCGTGCTCGAAACAGTGGATAACCTTGTGTTCTGCGCCATGGTATTCAAACACTCTTTTTATATCCTTGAGCCGCGATATTGCAATAATATAAAGTAAGAATATACCCAGCCTGATAACACCCTCTACGATACTTAAGTACCCAGCCGCCACCAGCCAGTTCCTGAGCAAGCTGGTCAAAAAGGTAGGCACTACAATAAACATTAGTATGGCAAGGCCTATAGCTATGGCCACCGCCATAAATATCATTACGTCTTGGGCATCCAGCTTCAGCTTGGAAGCAAGAAATTGTTCAAACTTGGAAGGCTGGTAATCCTGCTCCTCCTCGCCGTATAGCTCGGCCGAGGTGGTAAGGGAACTCACCCCAAGTACCATTGCATCGATAAAGGCTACAACACCCCGAACAACGGGCAGCTTCAAGAACCAACTCCTTTGCTCGGGAGGTTTTATATCCTTGGACTTAACCAAGATTTGGCCATCCGGTCTTCTGACAGCAATTGCTATATTATGACTGCCCTTCATCATAACCCCTTCCAGTACTGCCTGCCCGCCTATCTTCGTCTTTTTCATTTCTTTACCCCCCGGTTTCATCAGTTGCCGGATAAAACAAAGGTTAGAGATACTCTCTAACCTTATTCTACCATACTCTACGGAATCCCTTATTTTTCTTTTATTCCGTATCTCTTTCTAAACCGTTCAACCCTTCCTCCGGTGTCAACCAATTTTTGTCTGCTACCTGTATAGAAGGGATGGCACTTCGAACATATTTCAACCTTTAATTCCTTCTTAGTAGAACCAGTGGTAAAAGTCTCCCCACACGCACACTTTACAACTGCTTCATGATATTCAGGATGAATCTTTTCCTTCATCATAACTCACCTCTTTCATGCTGTTTATCTAAACAAATGTTTATATCCCATTAACTGTTTCATTATAACACAATAAATTAATGTATTGCAACCTTTGTTTATATCCGTTTTTTCCACTGGGGAAGTATACCGGATCTTTGCATAATCTTAATGATTACGGCAATTATGGGCCCTATAAACAGGCCAGTTATGCCAAACACCTTAAGACCTACATACATGGAAAACAAAGCCGTCAAAGGATGCAGACCTATGTTCTTACCGACCACCCTGGGCTCCATCACCTGCCTTACTACGGTGATGACTGCGTAAAGTACCATCAGGGCAATGCCCTGGGAGTAGTTGCCTAAGATAAGGTTGACGATGGACCATGGTATCAGAATGGTACCGCTGCCCACCACAGGCAGTATATCGAATATCATTATAATAATGGCAATGATCAACCCGTACCGGATTTCCATTATCAACAACCCGGCCAGTGTAATAATAAAGGATGTTATTACCAGTATGGTTTGAGCTTTTATATACCCCACCACCGCCTTGATCATGTCCGACTTGGCATCTCTTACCTTTGTATGCCAGGATGGGGGCAGTTGGTCTGATATAAATCCCATTATGGTATCAAAGTCCCTGATTATAAAATATGAGGCCATGAAGGTTACCACAATAAATATGAACATTCCCGGCAGCGCCCTAAGGTTTGACAACAATTTGGTACTGGCCCCGATAAAGTATTCCGCCAGATTCAAAAACACAGTTTTTAGATTTTGTTCGATTAATGCCACCGTCTCCTCAGGGAGGTTAATATAGAACTGCCGGGCCCTGTCCACAATATCCCTGAAAAACTGGGTGGGAAGGGTATAAATATCATATGCATTGGATACCAGCCCTGTCAGAAGACCAACGGTTTGGGATACGGCTATGATAATAACACCGCCGATTATTATAACGGCAATAAGGAGCACCGTTATTGCACTGACCGATCTGGGCAGCTTAAACCTTGTTACCAGCCAGTTAACCACCGGCCTTGCCAGTAAAGCAACTATAAAGCCTATTATAAAGGGCATGACGAAAAATATCAGCCATGAAAACAGCAGATACAAGAATACAAGTATTAGTACTATTTTAATGCCCTTGTACAGCACTTCTTTAGTCCTGGCGTTAAGCTCCAACCCGGTTTCCCCCTGACAAACCAGCCCTATAAAAATAGGACAATAATTTTAATGTTTCTTTTAATTATTAACTTTTTTTGATAGTTGCATACTATAATTAGAGGTCACCAAAGGTTTTATCAGGGCAGTTGCCACAAAGGACAAAGGTATAGACCAGTTTTGGCTGGAGCATAACCGAGATAATGGGGTGCAAAACCTTATTGAAGGTTTTAATTCCACGTGTTAAAATAAAGTAGACTATTTTCCATGTAAGGTGGTGACGAAGTTGGAAGGCGACCCATTATCGTGCCGGATATTCAGTGCGATAATCAAACTAAGGATAGGAGGGGAGTATCCAGTTTTGTCACATAGGTGCCGCCCCTCCTAAAAATTAAATATTTAAGGAGGGAGTGTCATGGAAAACAACATTCTAGACTACATCCAAAACAGAAATTTCAATGCACTAAAGCAAGAACTAGCATCACTCCAACCGGTGGATATGGCCGAAATCTTGGAAGAATTGGACAGCAAAAATTTAATGATTGTGTTTCGTATGCTGCCAAAGGAGACAGCTGCTGAAGTTTTCTCCCATTTATCCTCAA
Source organism: Mahellales bacterium (assembly GCA_050945235.1). Taxonomy (GTDB): domain Bacteria; phylum Bacillota; class Clostridia; order DUOD01; family DUOD01; genus DUOD01. Next base: position 2,720 of record JBMNSO010000056.1, on the reverse strand, counting down.
AGCAACAAGAGGTCTTGTCGTTATTCGCAGGCGATGAAGAACTGCATCAGATAATCGATGAATTATTCTTCGATGACATGATAGACTATTTGGAAGAAATGCCTGCCAACGTCGTAAAAAAGATCCTGAAGAATGCCCCCGAGGCGGAAAGAAAGCTCATAAACCAATTCCTTAAGTATCCGGAAGATTCGGCCGGCAGCCTAATGACAATAGAATTCGTGGATCTTAAAAAACAAATGACGGTGAAGGATGCCCTGGAACACGTCCGCTACACCGGTACCAATAAGGAAACCATATACACCTGCTACGTCATAGACCAGTTTCGCCGACTGGAAGGTATTATCTCCCTAAAGGACTTGGTTTTAGCACCGGCCAATACTATAGTAGGCGATATAATGGATACCAATTTCATATCGGTTCATACCCACGAAGATCAAGAGGAAATTGCCGAAACCTTCAAGAGGTACGACCTATTGTCACTGCCGGTGGTTGATATGGAATCAAGGCTGGTGGGCATTATTACAATTGATGACGTGGTGGATGTAATTGAACAGGAAAACACCGAGGACTTCCAAAAAATGGCCGCATTACAGCCCAGTGAAGAAGATTATTTGGATACAGGGGTTTTTCCCCTGGCTCGCCAGAGAATAATATGGCTGCTGGTACTTATGATATCGGCAACCTTCACCGGTGGAATTATACAAAAATTCCAAAACTCTTTGCAGACGGTGGTTGCTCTGACCTTTTTCATACCTATGCTGATGGACACCGGAGGGAATGCCGGGGCTCAGACTTCTACCCTAATTATCCGAGGACTGGCTTTAGGCAAGCTGGAAATACGTAATATTTTCAGCGTAATATGGAAGGAATTCAGGGTGAGTATATTGGTGGGCGCCATATTAGCCCTATTTAATTTCGTAAGGATTGTGATTCAAGGCTTTCCAGTTAGTGTGGCCGCAACCGTCAGCATAACTCTATTAATTACCGTTATACTCGCCAAGATTATAGGAAGTATCCTGCCCCTTATCGCCAAAGGTCTAAAATTGGATCCGGCAATAATGGCCAGTCCTATAATAACTACTATTGTTGACGCACTGGCCTTAATCACATATTTCAACTTGGCAACATGGATTTTAGGTATCTAGCATAAAAAAAGGCGGCATCGCGGTACTGCTTCTTTTTAGCAGTAAGCGATGCCCCCGTTTTTTTTTTGCCTTATATGGCATCCTTTATAGCCGTTAAAAACTCTTTGTTGGAATTGGTACGCATCAGCTTGGTTATCAGCGTATCGGTAACCTCCGCCGTGCCCAAGGAGCTCATGGCCTTGCGTATGGACCATATCCCCTCCAATTCCAGTTGAGACAATAATAATTCTTCCCTTCTGGTACCTGATTTGTTGATATCGATGGCCGGGAATATTCTCTTTTCCGACAATCTTCTGTCCAGATGCAGTTCCATGTTACCGGTACCCTTAAACTCCTCAAATATAACCTCATCCATCCTACTACCGGTTTCAATAAGGGCGGTGGCGATGATGGTAAGGCTACCGCCATGCTCAACATTCCGTGCGGCACCAAAAAACCTTTTTGGTTTGTACAGGGCACCGGGGTCCAACCCCCCGGACAGGGTCCTGCCCGTAGGAGGAATGGTAAGGTTATAAGCCCTGGCCAGCCTTGTAATACTATCAAGGAGTATAATAACGTCCTTTCCGTGTTCCACCAGTCTCTGGGCCCTTTCCAGCACCATTTCGGCTACCTTGGTATGATGTTCGGGCTGTTCGTCAAAGGTCGAATAAATTACTTCGCCCTTTATCGACCGTTTCATATCGGTAACCTCTTCCGGTCGTTCATCTATTAATAATACTATCAATTCCATTTCAGGATAGTTAAGGGTTACGCTGTTGGCTATCTTCTTTAAAAGGATTGTTTTTCCCGCCTTTGGCGGTGCAACTATCATTCCCCTTTGACCTTTGCCTATGGGTGCTACCAGGTCAATGAGCCTGGTGGATAATTCCTTGGGTATTACTTTTTCATTTTCAAGGGTTATACGCTTGTTGGGATAGATAGGAACCAAATCCTCGAAAGGCGTGCGCCTTATGGCCACATCGGGACTATCTCCATTTACGGTCTCTACATATAGCAGTGCCGAGAATTTTTCACTGTCCTTGGCCTTCCTGGTCTTCCCGATTATTCTATCACCTGTTTTCAAATTAAACCGCCTGATCTGTGACTGGGAAACGTACACATCCCGCGCACCGGACAGGTAGTTATCAGACCTTAGAAAACCATATCCGTCGGGCAGCACTTCCAATACGCCGTCGGCTTCTCCACATTCATCAGGGCTTAATGACTCGGGCATGGTCCATTCCCTCCGGGGCCTGACATAACCGGTATGGGTGGGAGCACCATCCTCAGCCGGCACTTCTCTGGACTCCACAGCCCCGTCCTTTTCCCTTTCTGCTTGGGGCTTATGTTCCTCTTGATGGGCGTCTGGTTTTTCAGCCCTTTCTGCACTATGCTCTTGAATATCGGACACCGTTTCTTCATTTTCCGTCCGACGAAGCCTTTTTACTGTCCCATTGCCCTGGGTATCCCTTGATTCTTCTTCCGGCTCTCCCCTAGCTTCCGGCTTCGGTACATCCTTCCTTAGAGCTTGATCTTCCTTTTCCATCTTTATTTGTTCAACTGGTTTAATGGGAATTATATTTACAGTCTTCTTAG
>JBMNSO010000055.1:0-10712 GCA_050945235.1 Mahellales bacterium | reverse complement strand
CACAGGACAAAAGTGACATCGGCCGGCCTAGGTTTGTTAAGATGATTTCCCCGGTCAAGGGCGAGATCACTTCATTTTTCGGCACACGGGAGCACCCTGTTTTTAAAACCCAAGTTGAACATACGGGCATAGATATTTCATCCTTTGAGGGTGACGATATACTGGCGACGGCCGACGGTACGGTCAAGGAAACTGGAGAAGACCCACAGCTCGGTAGGTATCTGGTGTTAGACCATGGTCAGGGTATAGAAACGCTATACGCCCATTGTTCTTCAGTCACCTGTGAGAGGGGTCAACAGATCAAACAGGGAGATGTAATTGCCAAGGTAGGCAGCACGGGAAATGCCACCGGAAGCCATTTGCATTTTGAGGTGCTGATGGACGGACAGCCCGTGGACCCTGAGTCATGGTTGGAACCCTAGGTCTTATTCCAGCCTGAGGAGACTATTATGCGATTGGCCAATGTTCGCGGTATAGAAGTAAATGTAAATATTATTTTGATCATTATTTTTTTTGTGGGCGCTGTAATGGGTTATATAAAGGAACTGGCCGTTGTTTTTGCACTGATAAGTATACATGAAACCTTTCATGTTATCACGGCAAAATACTATGGCATTAGTGTAACCTCAGTAGAACTCATGCCCTTTGGCGGTGTCGCACGGATGGAAAGCATAGCCCACGTTGAACCAAGTACTGAGATAATTATTGCATTGGCAGGTCCATGGGTAAATTTTATGCTCATTTTATGTGCATTGTTACTGGAATACTTTGGCCTGGTTCCCTTCGAAAGGCTTCAATTTTTTATAAACGTTAACTTAATGCTGGGTTTTTTTAATCTGTATCCTGCCCTGCCCCTGGATGGGGGTAGGATTCTAAGGGCTATTCTATCCACCAGGATCGGGACAAAGGCTGCCAACAGCATATGCATAACCATTGGCAGGGTAACCGGTATCGCATTGGCAGTAATATACTTTTATTTTCTAATCGACCATACAATAAATAATCCTTCGATGCTGTTGATAGGTATCTTTATGTTTATTTCGGCTGGGAAACAGCAAACCACCATGGTCCTTGTGGCTTTAAAGGATATTGTCTACAAAAAGAAGAAACTGGCCTGCCAGGGCGCTATCAGGGTGAATGAAATTGCCCTCGATCAATCTACGCCCGTTAAAAAAGTGATAGACAGGTTTGCAGCAAATAGATATCACTTAGTACTGGTATTGGATAATAATCTAAATATAATGGGCTATTTAAACGAAAGTGAAATCCTTGATCTCGTCGTACGGTACGGGCTTAATCTTTCCCTGGGTAAATTATTATTAATAAGAAATAATAAAAAATAAAGGAATTATAAAAAATATGTAGAAAATAATTTAATGCGGCTTTACCTTTACAAGAGAACTGGAGGAACGAATTTGACGGAACGTGGAAGAAACATTACAGAACAGTATCTAGATAAAATTCTTATGTCGGTGGAAAAACCGGCAAGATATACAGGAAATGAGTATAACATGGTGGTAAAGGATCCTAATACGATTAAGATCAATTTTGCCTTTGCCTTCCCCGATATTTATGAGGTTGGAATGTCCCATTTAGGTATGAAGATTTTGTACCACTTATTAAATGCTCATCAAGATATATACTGCGAGCGAGTATTTGCACCTTGGGTGGACATGGAACAAAAAATGAGGAAAGATAACATACCCCTATTTTCCCTCGAAACTAAACGCCCCCTTAATGAATTTGATTTTGTCGGCTTTACCCTGCAGTATGAAATGAGTTATACAAATGTAATCAATATGTTAAATCTCGGTCATATACCTATCGAAAATGCAGCAAGAGGTAATGAAGATCCCATAATAATAGCAGGTGGCCCCTGCTCCTATAATCCTGAACCACTGGCCGACTTTATTGATTTATTTGTCTTGGGTGAAGGGGAAGAGGTTATTCTTGAACTCCTTGAATTATACACGGATTGTAAACAGTCCGGTTGGGACCGGGAACTGTTTTTCAGGAAGGCTGCTACAATTCCGGGTATTTATGTTCCTGGGCTGTATCATGTGGAGTACCACCACGATGGTACCATTAGCTCAGTAACAGCCCGTTATGACGGTGTTCCAGCTGTTATAAAGAAAAGAGTTATACAGAATCTGGATGATAGCTATTATCCAGACAAACTAATAGTCCCCTTTATTAATATTGTCCATGACAGGGTCATGTTGGAACTTTTCAGGGGATGTACCAGGGGCTGCAGATTTTGCCAGGCTGGTATGATATACCGTCCAATACGGGAAAAGTCAATAGAAAGGCTGGTCCAATCTGCCCGAAACTTGATAAGTTCAACGGGTTACGAAGAAGTATCTCTGTCTTCCCTAAGCACTACCGATTATAAACAATTGGACAAGCTAGTCGAGCAGTTGATTGAGGAGAATAAAGATAAGAAAGTTGGATTATCCCTTCCTTCCCTTAGGGTAGACGCCTTCGAAAAAGACTATATACAAAAAGTTATAGGGGTTAGAAAAACGGGTTTGACCTTTGCTCCTGAGGCTGGTACCCAACGGCTCAGAAATGTGATTAATAAAAATGTTACCGACCAGGACTTAGACAAAACAGTGGGTTATGCCTTTGAGGCAGGATGGAATAATATCAAGCTGTATTTTATGATAGGCCTTCCTACAGAGACGGAAGAGGATATCCATGGGATAGTAGAAATCGCTAAAAGAGTGATCGGTATTTATAACTCCATAAAGAAGGCTTCGGGAAATAGAAAACCAGTGAGGGTGACCATTAGTACCTCTTCCTTTGTACCTAAACCCTTTACTCCCTTCCAATGGGTTTCCCAGAATTCCGTAGATGAGCTTAAGGATAAACAGAGGCGGCTTAAGCAATTATTGAGGATAAAGGGCGTGGTATATAACTGGCACGATCCCGAATTAAGTTGTTTAGAGGCGGCGTTCGCCAGAGGTGACAGGAGACTGGGCAGGGTATTGCTTGAGGCCTGGAAAAATGGATGTAGATTTGATGGCTGGGCCGACCAGCTTAATATGGAAGGATGGAGGACGGCATTTGACAGCACGGGCATTGATCCCAAGTTTTATAGTAACAGGCACCGCTCGGAAGACGAGGTCCTACCATGGGACCATATCGACGTTGGTGTTACCAAGGATTTTCTGTTAAGGGAATATCACAAGGCCCTTAAGGGAATAACCACTGACGATTGCAGGGTCCATTGCAACAATTGCGGATTATCCGCCTTAGGAGAGGGGCTGTGTTAGATGAGAATGGCATTGAAATTTGCTAAGGGTTCCAGTGTTAAATATATTTCCCACCTTGATTTACAAAGAACCTTTCAACGGGCCTTCAGGCGGGCAGAGCTGCCAATAAGGTATTCCCAAGGATTTAACCCCCATGCTAAAATGTCCTTTGCCTCTGCCTTGCCGGTAGGGGTAACCAGCTCGGACGAATATTTAGATGTGGAACTGGATGATAGAATCAGTCCTGTCGATGTCTGTAATAAGTTGAACCAGGTACTGCCCCAAGGTTTAGAGGTGCTGGGTGCTAAAAATCTGGATAAAGGCTTTCCTTCGTTAATGTCGATAATTAATAGGGCAGAATATAATTTAACCTATGCTGGAGAAGATAAAGACCTAGCTGGTGGCTTGCAGGCACTAAACAGGTTTTTTGAACAAGGTGAAATCATAGCAACTAAGAGAGGTAAAAAGGGACAAAGGGAGATTAATATAGCTCCCCTTATACATAGATATTCCTCCCAGAGAAATGAAGGTGGAATATTACTAAATATTATGTTAAGTGCAGGATCAAAGGAGAGTTTAAACCCGCTATTAATTGTTGAGGCCCTTAACAATTTCCTCAACGTTGGGAATGACGGTGTTTGGCATATTCATCGGGTAGGATCGTTGGTGGACCTCGAAGGTAAAATACTGGATGTGTTTACTGTGATTGATATATACAAGGATTTGAGGGGTAGGACTTTATGAGCAAGGAAATTGTTATTGATGTAAGCTACAATCAGGTACGGGTAGGATTGTTAGAGGATAACGACCTGGTGGAAATATATATTGACAATAAAGGATGTCAAAGAAAGGTGGGCAATATATATCAAGGGAAGATTGAGAATATATTGCCGGGTATGCAGGCAGCCTTTATAAATATAGGCTTAGACAAGAATGCTTTTCTTTATAAAGGTGATATTAATATCGACAAATCATTGCTTGAACTGGAAGATGCTGACGATTGTGTAGCCGAAAAATTGAAAGAGATATCCATAAGCGATGTGATAAAACAGGGCCAGCATATTACTGTACAGGTTATCAAGGATGCTATAGGTACAAAGGGACCTAGAGTTACTACCCATATCACATTGCCTGGGAGATACCTGGTGCTGATGCCTACCGTAAACTATGTTGGTGTGTCCAGGAGGATAGATGATGAAAATGAAAGGGCTAGGTTAAGAGGTATTATAGAGGATATAAAGCCTGAAAATATGGGTATAATAGTCCGCACGGCTGCAGAAGGCAAGGATGATAAACGGTTAAGGGAGGACTTGGACTGCCTACTAAAGGTTTGGAAGAAAATAAATAAAAGGGCCGGAACAGGCAAGGTACCTAAACTGATATATAAGGAAGAAAGCCTGATATATAGAATCATAAGGGACTTATTTACAGATGATATCGATAAACTAATAATAAACGATGAAAAAGAATGCAAGAAGATTCTAGAAATAATGGATGTAATAGGGCCAGCCCTCAAGGATAAAGTATTCCACTATCAAAGGGATATTGATATATTCGACTATTATCAGATAGAAAGCAAAATTGAAAAGGCCTTGAATAAAAAGGTGTGGCTTAAATGCGGGGGGTATATTGTAATTGATCAAACCGAGGCCTTAACTTCCATAGATGTAAATACCGGCAAGTTTGTTGGAACCGTTAATCTCGAGGACACCGTCTTGAAGGCCAATATGGAAGCGGCTGAAGAAATAGCAAAGCAACTGCGTTTAAGGAATATCGGAGGAATAATTATTATAGATTTTATCGATATGGATAGCGATCAAGACAAAGAGCGGGTAATCGACTATTTAAGGCAAGCCCTCAAAAAGGACAAGACCAAGACCAGTGTTTTAGGCTTTACCGCCCTGGGACTGGTTGAAATGACCAGAAAGAAGGTGAGCCCCAGATTGTCTTCAATTCTGCAAAAAACCTGTCCGTACTGCAATGGATTAGGCAAAGTATTGGACGAAAATACAATGATTGCAAAGGTTTTTAAGGAAATAGAACGTGAGCTAAATCATACAAAGGGGCAGGCTGTATGGGTACAGTTACATCCGTCCATTGCATCTTTGTTCAAGGAGGACTGCTATCAAAAGCTGATTGAGGACTTAGAAAGAAAACATGACAGGAAGATATATATTATCAACTCTTCCGATACCCATGCGGAGGAAATAAATATAAAAGCCGGGGATATAATGGTTTGAAATGAAGTATAACAATTAAAGCAACCCTTTTTGCCGGCATTGACAGAGGGTTTTTCATGTGTTAAAATATTTAAATGTGGAGCCGCTCAGGAAAGGTTATTAAGTTCTTATGAACACCTTGTTCTGGCGAGACTGGTTTGAGGAGGTGTAAACAGCATGTATGCGATAATTTGTACAGGCGGAAAACAGTACAAAGTTCAGGAAGGCGATATAATTTATATCGAGAAGCTGAATAGTCAGCAAGGAGATACGGTGAGCTTTGAAGAGGTATTGGCCGTAGGCGGTGAAGAAGGTATAAAAATAGGTACTCCTGTGCTGCAGGGAGCAAAGGTTGAGGCAAAAGTACTGGACCATGGTAAGGGGAAAAAGATTATAGTATATAAATATAAGGCAAAAAAGGACTACAGGAGAAAACAAGGCCACAGGCAGCCCTATACCAAGGTGGAAATATCTAAAATAACCTGTGATTGATCCTATATATAATAGGGAAAACATTTAATTAGGTATAAAGCCGTGATAAAGATTAGGATTGTAAGGAATACCTTTGGCAATATCATAGGATATTCCATTTCAGGTCATGCAGGATTTGATGAATATGGTAAAGATGTGGTATGTGCTGCAGTTTCCATGGCCGGCCAAATGGCACTGTTGGGTTTGACACAGCTTTTGTCTGCAGATGTTCAGTGGGAAATGACCAGCGGGAATCTCAACTGTAGACTTAACGAACAAATGGATGACGATAAAATGGAAAAATGTCAGGTAATCTTAGAGACAATGGTCTTGGGTCTGAAGGATGTAGCCAAACAGTACAAGTCCTATATAGATATTATTGAAGAGGAGGTGCTACGGAATGTTTAACATAAATATTCAATTGTTTGCCCATAAAAAGGGTGTAGGCAGTTCCAGGAACGGTCGAGACAGTGAATCCAAAAGACTTGGTGTAAAAAGGGGCGACGGTCAGTTTGTATTAGCCGGAAATATCCTTGTTAGGCAAAGGGGTACAAAAATATACCCCGGCTTAAATGTTGGCATAGGAAGCGATGATACTTTATTTGCGAAGGCAGATGGTGTAGTTAGGTTTGAACGTAAAGGCAGAGATAAAAAACAGGTAAGCGTATACGAAAAGGAGTATGTTGCTCATTAAAGAATGCACCCAAGGGTGCATTCTTTAATGTATTGGGAAAAACTAAATTGGGGATTGTATAAAAACTTGTTATTGATACAATCCTAGATATAGGTGATGATATGTTTGTAGATAAAGCCAAGATATTTGTAAAGGCGGGCAAGGGTGGAAACGGGGCCATCTCCTTTAGAAGAGAAAAGTACATTCCCAACGGTGGACCCGACGGTGGAGACGGAGGAAATGGCGGCAATGTAATCTTTAAGGTGGATAACAGCTTGTCGACCTTAATGGACTTTAGATATAGAAAGCATTACAAGGCAGAGCCTGGGCAAAACGGCCGCGGAGGTAATATGACCGGTAGGGACGGACAGGATTTAGTCATATACGTTCCCCCGGGCACGTTGATTAGCAATTATGAATCCAATGAACGGATAGCTGATTTAACCACGGACGGACAGAGCATTATAATAGCCCATGGCGGCAAGGGCGGAAAGGGTAATGCACGGTTCAGTACTTCCATACGGCAGGCACCAAGGTTTTCCCAGCTAGGTGAACCGGGGGAAGAATTATGGTTGGAATTGGAATTAAAGCTTATAGCAGATGTAGGACTAATAGGCCTTCCCAACGTTGGCAAATCTACAATACTGTCAATTCTGACCACTGCAAAACCCAAGATAGCAAATTATCATTTTACAACTTTGAATCCAAACTTGGGTGTTGCGACATCAAAGCACGGTGATAGCTTCGTTCTGGCAGATATACCCGGGATAATAGAGGGCGCCCATAGGGGAGTGGGCCTTGGACACGATTTCTTAAGGCATATTGAACGGACCAGGTTACTGGTGCACGTAATTGATGTTTCCGGTATCGAAGGAAGGGACCCCATTGAAGATTATGAAAGCATAAATAAGGAGCTTAAGCTGTATAATGAAACTTTGGCTCAAAGGCCCCAGATAATAGCCGCCAATAAAATGGACCTGCCCGGTGCCCGGGAAAGTTTACATAGATTTAGAGATCATTTAAAAGACCGGTGGCCAGTGATTGGTATTTCGGCGGCAAAGAGAGAAGGCATTGAACAATTAACCGATGAAATTGTCCAAGCTCTTAAATCACTGCCTAAGCCTAAAGATTCGGTTGAAGGCCATGGTGAAAACATAAAAGAATACATACATCAAAGGGCAAAACAGGGTTTTGAAATTTTTATGGATAATGGTGTATATGTGGTTGAAGGACCGGCAACTGATAAACTACTAAGATCGATTAATTTTGATGATAATTATTCACTGAAATATTTCCAAAAAAGGTTAAAGGAAATGGGTATTATTGACGGTTTAAAAGAAAAGGGAATACAAAATGGTCAAACTGTGAGAATAGGAACCATGGAATTTGATTATATTGAATAAGATAAAACCGGTATGGAAATGTAGGAAAGGAATGGAATATTATGCTAAGCAACAAGCAAAGAAATTATTTACGTGTTCTTGCCAATAGGATAGATCCCATCTTTCAGATAGGCAAGGCGGGTATAAATGATAACTTAATAATCCAGATCGATGATGCCTTAGAGGCCAGGGAGATTATAAAGATATCTGTTTTAAAAAATAGTGAGTTGGACGTTAAGGAGGCATGTCGGGAATTGGCTCACTGTACGGATTCCGAACCGGTACAGGTGATAGGCAATAAATTCGTATTGTACAGGGAATCTAGAGAACACAAAAAAATTCAATTAGACTAATTTATACTCTTAAAATTCCAAACCCTTGCATAGATATATAATAATAATGCATGCAGGGGTGTGGAATATGGAGTATGAAGGGGTATTGCTGGTTCCTCTAATCATGGGCATTGTTGAGTTGGCTAAACATATGGGATTACCTAAAAGGTATGGTTCGTTGTTATCCGCTGTTATTGGCATTATCTTTGGACTGTTATATCTGCATCCGGAAGATTTGAAAAAAGGCTTGCTTTTTGGCCTCGTAATAGGTCTTACCGGACCCGGGCTGTATACCACAGCAAAGAATACTATACAACAATTGAGAAAAAAATAATTATTAAAAAAGTAACTAATATGAAAAATTTAGTTTTTGACTGTAGTCCAAGGCTTTCTAAATTGGAAGATAAAGTCTTTTGATTTTTTGGCCATCCATGTGGCATGTAAGTCCTCGTCTATATAGTTTGACCATAACACCTTTAGCAAATAAGGATCTCGAACACTGTTTATAAATTTAAGATAATCACTCTTGGCCTTCTGTTCGATAGCTATGTTTAATCTGAGCATTAGAAATGCTCCCATTGCCGGGGTGGTCTTCCCAATAATTTTTCCTATCCAGGGAGATAGGATACTTCCTGTTTTAGTGGGCTTTGATCCAAACCTGGCTAATTGAAAGGATATATTGTTTACATGTTGTTGTTCAATATATGCAAAACGTTCCAGGGCACGACACAACTTTAGATTATTTGAGAGCCGGGCCTGGTTTATGTAGTTATCTACCTGTGTAAGTTCCAGCACATAAAACCAGTTAAGTTTCTTTATAATATATTGTATATCCATGGTTCTTTCTCCTTCAGCAGGGTATATATAATAGTGTATGTATATTTTAATGGATTATTTTTAGCAAAATATACAAGGACAAATAGTATGCTGAAAAGCGTGAGTTTTTGACTATAGATAATGGACAGATCTCAGGGATTTATGGGTGTGGTCTTTAATTATGTAAAATAATAGTGTATAATCTAAGTGATGTTATTGAGAGGTTTATCGTGACATATGGATACAAAAGATAAGGAAAATACAGGCAATAAGGATGGAATGCATAGACTGGGAATAATGGGGGGAACCTTTGACCCCATACATTACGGCCATCTTGTTACCGCAGAAATTGCAAGGTATGAATATAACCTGGAAAAGGTTATATTTGTAACATCAGGTAATCCACCCCATAAAAAGGATAAATATGTAACCGATGCAATTCATAGACATTATATGACGGTACTGGCTACCGTAACCAATCGACATTTTCAAGCATCTTCTGTAGAAATAGAGAGAAAGGGCTATACCCATACCATAGATACCATTAGATATTTTAAAGATCTATACGGGAGTAATTATAAGTTCTACTTTATAACCGGTGCGGATGCGGTAATGGAAATACTGGCATGGAAGGATGCCGAACAACTGGTTAAACTGTGTGAATTCATAGCTGCCACAAGGCCCGGTTATCATATTTCTGTTGTTAATGATGCCATTGAAAATATCAGAGATAACTATGGAAAGGTGCACTTTGTGGAGGTACCGTCCCTTGCCATATCTTCTACCGATATTAGAAATCGTGTAAGAACAGGAAAACCTATAAAATATCTATTACCGGAATCAGTAGAATCATATATAAAAAAATTTGGTTTATATATGGAGAAACAATTCTTATTATGAAGAATGAAGCATATATTCTCAGCAAACTGGAAAAAATGTTGGACACAAAAAGGCTTGATCATTCCATAGAAGTCAGTAGGACATCGCAACGATTGGCCCTTCGGTTCGGGGCAGATTCTTACCAGGCAAAAATAGCCGGACTGGTTCACGACTGTGCCAAGGGTTTAACTCAACAACAGATGATGGATGCTGTCAATCATTATAACATCAATTTGGATACTATAACTATTATGGAGAAGGAACTGATACACGGTCCTTTAGGAGCAGCTATGGCTCAGGACATTTTTGAAATAGATGACTTAAATATTCTCGATGCTATACGATACCACACAACGGGAAGGACTAACATGACTATCTTGGAAAAGATAATATACCTTTCAGACTTTATAGAACCCAGTAGGTCCTATCCCGGGGTAGCGCAGTTAAGAAACATTGCCTTTAAAGACCTTGATGAAGCAGTAATAAAGGCCTTTAACAATACCATTGAGTATGTGATACACTTAGGTTCACTAATACATCCCCTGACAATTGATGCTAGAAATGACATGCTGATGAAGAGAAAACACAATTTGTGATCTGATGGTTATTTTTTGGATCATGAAAAACATACACTTTAGATAAGTGTATGTTTAAGTTTTTAAGGGGGTGTATAGATGGACAATATC
>JBMNSO010000054.1:0-10785 GCA_050945235.1 Mahellales bacterium | reverse complement strand
GTTTATAAATAATGAAGCTATTATGCAGATACTTCATAGGCCAATTAAAGATGCCTTTGAGTATTTGGCCGAAAAGTATTCATTATACCTCCAACCCCTTAACCCGATAAAAAGGATAGTCTTTATATCAGAGGAAAGAAGAACAGAGATAGAGGGCCCTTTAGGCTTTATAACAGTAAGGGGCAGGCATCCCCAATCATTGGAAAAGCAGCTAGCACAAAATATAAAATCAAAAATAATATTTAAGAGCAAAAAAAGTTATCAGGACTTAATAAGAGAGTTTGATATAGTGGTGGTGGCCAATGGGGACACCACCTATAGTCAGCTATTGACCAATTTTACCACAGACGTGAGTGTCAACTTGGAAGGTGTGCTGGTAAAAGGGAAATTTGATCCCTATACGGTAACAATGTGGCTGGACAATAGGTATTCTCCAAGCGGGTATTGCTATATGCTCCCCTTTGATGAGGAAAATGCCAATATATCGTTGGCAACGCCGATTAATAATGCACCTATTGATCATTTATGGGAAAAATTTATCTATAGTATGGGAATGAATATAAAAATAATCGATAAGTTTAAGGTGGAAAACTATGTAATAGGAAGGCCCGATAACCAGCGCATAGGCAATACTTTCTTAATAGGCAATGCCGGGGGTAACATCATGCCTTTCTTAGGTTTTGGCCAATTTGGAGCTATGTTAAGCGGAATCTACTGTGGTCAGGCAATATCCCACAATATGGATTATAACCATCTAACCAGGAACTTGAGGAGAAGCTATAAGAATTCTTTAACCCTAAGAGCAGTAATGGAGAAAATGGATAACAATCACTTTAATGCTTTAGTCAATATTCTATCTATACCCATGGTAAAAAAGATGATGGCAAATACCAGATTCCCCGTATTAAGCCCAATAAGCAGGATGCTTAAACCCTTTCTGGTATCAAAATAATTCTGTCATGGTTTGAATTTTTATGGTCATGTGTTATTATTAACAATAAAGAAAAGGTTCAATAGGGGGAAAAATATATGGAATTTCAATTTCTTTCTGCCGGAAAGATAGTCTTTGGAATCGATAGTATAAAAAAAATCTGCGCAATAGCACAACAATATGGGACCAACTTCCTGGTAATCAGCGGCAGCAGGACATTAAGAAAAAGCGGGGTAATAGACAATATATGTGAAAAGCTTGCCGAAAATAAGGTTAAATATTACATACATGATATTATTGCACGGGAACCACAGGTAGAGGATGTGGATACCGTAGTACAACTGGCGTTGAATCATCAATGTAACGGTATTATCTCCATAGGCGGGGGAAGTGCTATTGATATAGGCAAGGCGGTATCAGGGCTGGTGACAAATGGAGGACGGATAAAGGACTATTTGGAAGGGGTAGGTTCGGGCAAAATCATCGAGAATGATACCCTTCCTTTTATTGCCGTGCCTACCACTGCCGGTACTGGCTCCGAAGTCACTAAAAACGCGGTGATTTCTTCCAGTAAAGAAGGATTTAAGAAAAGCATAAGAAGTGAAAAGCTAATACCCAATGTGGCCTTAGTTGACCCCGGGCTGTCCATTTCCCTGCCGCCTAAGCAAACGGCCTATTCAGGATTAGATGCATTAACTCAGCTGATTGAGGGGTATGTCACTAAAAAGGCCAACCCGATAACCGATGCCCTTGCTGTATACGGTCTAAAAAAGGCGGCTGATTTCCTGAAAAGGGTATATGAGGATGGAAGGGATATAAAAGCCAGGGAAGGTATGGCCCTGGCCAGCCTGCTAAGCGGATTGGTTTTAGCCAACGCAGGCCTGGGTGCGGTCCATGGTATTGGAGCATCCCTGGGGGTAAACTGTGGAATCAGCCACGGCTTGGCTTGTGCCATACTGCTTCCCTCAGTTATAGAGTATAATAGCAGGAGGCTGCCGGACAAATATGTCCGTATTGGACGGATTATAGCCGGGGACTATACCATGGAAGATAAGCAGGCTGTACAATATCTAATAAACTGGTTGGATGACTTATATGCAAAGTTAAACATATCCAGGAGTCTTTCAGCCCATGGAGTGGCCAAGGAAAAAATCGAAGCAATAGCCAAGGGGTCCAAAGGGTCCAGTATGTCGGGTAACCCGGTGGATATGACAGAGGAAGATGTACAAGAGATACTCTATGCCCTTATATAAAGGCAATCATGGGGCGGCCCTCTTAGTGGCATGCAAGTGGGGGAATGTATGTTGAATCAGAAACAATGGGCTGAAGGTGCAAAGAGCAGCACACCGGTTTTATTAGGTTATATACCAATAGGGCTGGCCTTTGGAGTATTAGCATTTCAGCAGGGGTTATCCATAAAGGAAATATTTTTAATGTCGGTACTGGTATATGCAGGTTCATCTCAGTTTATTGCAGTTAGTATGATAGGCATGGGAGTATCGCCTCTGTCTATAATATTTACCACCTTTTTTGTAAACTTAAGACATCTGTTAATGAGCGCTTCTCTGGCGCCCCATGTCAAACATATATCCCAAGGCAGGTTGGCTGCCATAGCCTTTGGTATTACCGATGAAACCTTTGCGGTGGGTATTACCCGGGCGGAAAAGGAAAAGAAAAGCAGCTCTTATTTTTTGGCACTCCATATTATATCCCAGTCCGCATGGGTAATAAGTACGGTGGCGGGAGGATTGGTGGGAAATCTCATTCCCAACCCGGAAAAGCTTGGGTTGGATTATGCCCTGCCCGCCATGTTTATCGGATTATTGGTAATGCAGATTAAGGATAATAAATACATTAAGATTGCGGTGTTGTCAGGCCTTATGTCTGTTATACTGTCCATGTATATAGAAGGAAATGTAAATATAATAATTGCTACTATCATAGCAGCGACCATGGGGGTGGCCATAGAAACATGGACCAAAAAATAATGCTGATTATATTGGGAATGATGATTGTTACTTATTTGCCAAGGATGCTGCCGGTGGTTGTATTGTCTAGGTTGAGACTCCCCCATATATTTATAATATGGTTGCAATATGTACCGGTAGCTGTTTTGGCAGCACTATTGACCCAAACCATATTCGTTACCGAGGGTACTATAAACTTATCCATAAAAAATCGTTATTTAATTGCTGCGCTGCCATGTTTTTTGGTAGCTGGCAAAACAAAAAATTTATTTTTGACGGTATTTGTCGGTATAGTTTCCATGGCATTATTGGGCATGGTGATATAAAAGCGACTCTTTAATCACGAGTTCCAGCTTTTCCCCGAACTCAAACCTGAATAAAAAACAATCATGGGACACAATATATATTGTGTCCCATGATTGTTTTTAGTTTAACATTAATTGCGGATTAAGGATGGAAAATATGAAATTCGAAACAAAGATAAAAGTTGCAACCTTGGCTTCAACCAGTTTTATTATGGTCCTTGTAAATAATGCATTATTTCCTGTTTTCCCACAAATGGCCAAAGCCCTTGACATAAACTTAAAAAGTTTGTCTCTGTTGGTGGCTGCAGTGTCTTTCCCTGCGGCGGTACTCAGTCCCTTTGGTGGGATACTTGCAGACCGGTGGAGCAAAAAACTGACCATGGCCATATCCGTATTTATATTTGGTTTTGGAGGACTTTTGGCAGGTCTGTCAAAATTTATTTCTGACAAGCCCTTTATGATAATTATAATAGGACGCCTTATTCAAGGCATTGGTCTTTCTACACCCATATATCTAAGCATGGCTTTAGCCGGGGATATTTTTCAAAGCGATGAAAGACACAAGGCTGTTGGTATATTGGAGGCTGCTAACGGAGGCGGTAAGTTATTGAGCCCTATAATAGGCAGCATAGTAGGACTTATAGGCTGGTATGCACCCTTTTTTATCTATCCTGTGGTTTCCATACCCGTGGCATTGGCAATATTATTTACTATAAAGGAGCCAAAACAGCAGCCCATCCAATGGGCCCAGCAAAGGGAAGCCTTTTCCTTCTTTAAAAATCCTTCACGGATAATAACGCTGGCAGCAAGTTTTATAACGCTTTTTGTGCTTACCGGCACCCTTTTTTGGCTAAGCGATGTCTTAGAACAAAGGTTTAAGAACGGTAAGGTTATCCGGGGTCTTATACTTGCCCTACCGATTTTCGGCATGAGTTTTACTGCAATGTTTGCAAGGTTTTTTGGGAAACAACTTGGTCCCAGGCTTACCATGGGCTTTGGTTCCTTTGTTATGGCAGCGGGAATGGTGTCCATACCTTATATCTATAATAGTGTTATTTTTTGGCCGGTACTGGTCTTGATCGGTGTGGGGGCGGGTATGATTCTCCCGTCCATAGACGCTATCAGTACCGGTGTTAAAAAACGTGAATATAGGGGAGTACTTACAACTTGTTATGGTTCCAGCCGTTCCTTTGGATCTGCCATAGCACCGTACATCTTCGCAGTTTTGATGGATATAGGAAAGTTTAAGGAAACCTTTTTCCCAGTATCCATTGCAATTGCAGCCATTGGTTTGGTTTCGATATTGTTTCTTAGGGATAAGGACTTACTTCCCGAAAGCTTGTTGCCTCAAAAGTCTACTTAAGCCTTTAAAAGGGTAGAAGTTTTCTGAAATTTGATATGGATACGGTTTTGGTCATGAGCAGCAAAATAAGGTAAAGCACAATACCTGCAAGTACCGACGATGCAAGGCATAGCCAAGGATTTATGCCGTATCCGGACATAATGCTATGGAGTACATAGGATAAGAGTGCGGCAGCCATAGAAATAGCCAAGGGCTTCATTATGAGATTCCTAACTTTTATATTTATTCCCACCTTCTTTTTTATAAAGCTGATGGATTGTATTGTAGCTACCAAGGCGCTGAGGAAGAAACCTATGGAGAATCCGTAAATGCCCAGCCTAGGCATAGACACAAGATAAAATACACACAGTAGCGTAATACCGGAACTAATAACAGAATACTTAAGGGCTACTTTCTGTTCACCCAGGCCATTTAATATAGATGTCAATGTAAATTGAAGATATACAAATACTGAACCGACTGCCAGGGATAACAGCATATCTCCTACCTGGCGGCTGTTGTATATAATTTGGGCAATGGGATGGGATAGGGTCAAATACAGGCAGCATGTTAACAAGGATACCAGCAGGGTGATCTTAACGGCCTGCGTAATCCGTTTTGCAATAAGGGCATAATTCTTGAGGGGGGCGGCCTCGGATATTGCCGGTATCAGGGTTACGCACAGGGCAGAAATAATAATTGAAGGGAAGAATATAAGCGGCAGTGCCATGCCCGAAACTTTACCGAATATTGAAATCGCTTCCGTGGTATTATAACCTGCTGCTACCAGTCGATGGGGGATTAATATGGCATTAAGGGACTGCATACCCGTCCTGATAAGTCCGCTCACAGAAACGGGTATTGTCATGGACAAAATCTTTGCTATGATACCTGGATTTATTGCCCGTTTTTTCGGCTTGGTACTAGAATTTTTAAATACCTTCTTCTTATTACGGACATAGCTAAAGTACAGTATTACTAAGCCTGCCATCTCTCCGATGACCATGGCTGCAACAATAAGTGCTATAGAATATTCTATACCCAAGTGACTTATATAGGGTATAGCCAACAATACAATTATTATCTTTAACATTTGCTCTATTATCTGGGCCAAAGCCGGTATGGTGCTGGACTGCATCCCATAAAAAAAGCCTCGGAGAATGGAAGAATACCCCACTATAAATAAACACGGTATGGATACCAGCAAAGCTAAATATGTCCTTTCATCCTTCAATACATAGTTTGATAAGTCGGCTATTGAATAATATGTCACCACCGATAGTATTATATTCCAAATGGTAACGACAACCACACTGTTTAATATTATTCTCTTTATACCCGAGCTTTTGTCCTTGGACCATTCCTCGGCCACATATCTCGATACAGTGACCGAAATACCGGCAGAAGCCAAGGTAAGTAAAAAAACATATATCGGCAATACCAGCTGATATATGCCGATACCTTCCGGACCCAATAATCGTGATAGATATATCCTGAAAATAAAACCCGATAGCCTGACAATAAAATTTGTAAGGGTAAGGATTATCGCACCTGTAATAAATGAAGTCCTTTTCATTTATTATATTTCTCCTTTTTATATACTTTAATAATTCATATGCAAAGTCAGGTGGGTATATTTAATGTATTTTTATATAGTTGCCATACTTATTGAAAAATAGGATGATGTGGTATACAATAAAGTCAGAAAAATATAGCAATTGTGTGATTTGGTAGTATGGAAGCCATATCTGGCTGTCCCGGGAGGATATGTTTATGAACCTTAAGGATTACAACAAGCAAAGCCAACTCTTTTGTGATAAGGACAATACAAAGATAGATTATACAAAGCACAGGCTGGAAATGCTAAGGCCTAGGGAGTATTTTTGCATTAGGGAAAAGTATCCCATATTCTATTTACCCTTGGGTACTATTGAATGGCATGAAAGGCATTTGCCTTTGGGTACCGATGGAATAAAGGCCCATGAATTGTGCTGCAAAATTGCCCATCGAATAGGGGGCATAGTTTCTCCGCCCCTGTATTGGGGCCTGGATACCATTAGGGTTAGTCCTTCTGGCACCATACGTCCGGGCATGGACGCGGTGGCGGATTTCCAATTACCGGGTAGTATCTTTAGAATAAATGAAAGGGTATTTGAAGATTTATTAACCGATGCAGTTAAGGAGATTTTCAAGGAAAACTTTAAACTGGTTATTATATGTACAGGTCACAGTAGTCAATTACAGGAGCATTTTATTAGGAAAGTGGCCAATAAATTCACCCAAGGAGACAGAATAAGGCTGCTGGCCTTTTCGGAATATGAAGCTGCCAAGGACGATTTGAGTTGGGCGGGGGACCATGCAGGACAGTGGGAGACCTCCCTTATGATGAGTCTTAGAATGGATTTGGTGGATATAAATGAATTACCTCCGTCTAATATACCCTTAGTAGGTATCAGCGGTATTGACCCCCGGATTGATGCCAGTATTGCCCTGGGGGATGAATGCGTAGACATTGTGATAGAAAACGTATGTAATAAGATTCGGGATATATTGCGGAAGCTTTAAAGATAATGTTTTGGAGTTGATGGAAACTGGTAAACGGTAATACAGAAGGCATAAAACAGTCAATACTTGATAAATTGAACAATCTTTATCAGATACGAATTGATAAAGATAAATTCGTTACCAAAGAAATTTTAAGTATTATAAGCCAATGTAGTGCCCAAGTTAATAAAGAAATATCCATATATATAAATAGAACAGGCAGGGTTGTAGATGTTTCAATAGGCAGCGCCGGTACAGTACCCCTGCCCCGAATAAAGGGCGAGAGGGGAATCAGGTGTATTCATACCCATCCACAGGGTCAGGGCGAGCTGTCGTCTATTGACATTAGTGCCCTTAAACAACTGGGTTTGGACGCTATAGCGGCGATTGGGGTGTGCGAAGGACGACCGAAGGAAATATATTGTGCCTTTAACCAACGCCAGGCTTCTTGTATAATACTAGGGCCATATTTTGTTGAGGATATGGAAAATCCTGATTTGATGGTGTTATTACAGGATTATAATGGTAGAAGGGGTACGAATCACCGGTATGTGGATAATGCCATCAAACAGGAAAGGGCGATAACGGTTGCCGTTTTTGATATGAAAACCACCCAGACGGAAATGGATTATTCATTGGGTGAGCTCAATAATCTGGCCGCTACAGCGGGTGCTATTGTGGTTGATAGTATATATCAAAGGCGTAGTGATATAGACGCAGCATATTATCTGGGGAGGGGCAAGGTAGAACAACTGGGATTATTAAGACAGCACTATGATGCCGATTTAGTGATTGTAAATGATGAGTTAACTCCCGGACAGCTGTACAATCTGCAGGATGCTGTAGGTGTTAAAGTTATTGATAGAACGACCCTTATCCTGGATATCTTTGCACAGCGAGCGTCCAGTCATGAAGGCAAACTACAGGTAGAACTTGCCCAGCTTGAATACAGGCTTTCTAAGTTAACGGGTGTGGGACATATGCTGTCTAGGCTGGGTGGCGGCATAGGCACCAGGGGCCCGGGTGAGACAAAGTTGGAATCTGATAGAAGGCATATACGCAGGAGGATAAACCAGCTGCGTAAGGAATTGAATTTGGTAAAAAAGTATCGGTCCAACCAGCGAAAAAAAAGGATACAATCCAATCTACCGATAGTAGCCCTTGTGGGTTATACAAACAGCGGGAAGAGCACCCTGCTCAATCGATTGACCGGCAGCAATGTATTGGCCGAGGATAAGCTATTTGCAACTTTGGATGCTGTTACCAGGACTGTTAATACACCCTCCAACAAGAAATTCCTCCTTGTGGATACCGTAGGTTTTGTGGACAGGTTACCCCACCACCTGATAGAGGCCTTTAAATCCACCCTGGAAGAGATTAATTATGCCCAGGTGATACTTCATATTATAGATGGGAGCAGCAGTAATATTGACGGGCAGGTAACAACGGTCTTGAAGGTATTAAACTCCCTGGGGGTAGACAAAGGCAAGGTGGTGGATGTATACAATAAAGCTGATATAAGCAGCGAAAAAAAGGAAGGCTTATGGATTTCAGCCTTGACAGGACAGGGAATTCCACAGCTTTTGTACAGGATAGAGCATATGCTATTTGGCAGGCAAAGGACGGTTGAAATGCTGGTACCGTATAACAGCGGCAGTATAATAAGCCAAATATTCAAGGGCCATTTGGTAGATGATTACAGCCATGAAGAGGCCGGAGTCAGGATGCAAGTAAACGTAACTGCAAGGGAATATGAAATGTATAAAAGGTTTATTGTAAAAACCCCAAACAATACCGGATTTTAGCTGATTATAAATAATTGCAAAAACTCACTATTTATTATATAATATTTAAGGTTACAGTGGGGCGTTAACTCAGCTGGTAGAGTGTCACCTTGACATGGTGGAAGTCGTTGGTTCGAGTCCAATACGCCCCACCATTTTTTATGTCTGGTGATAAAAAAAGGATTGGCCAATAGCCAATCCTTTTTGAAGTTTCTGATTAGAAGCTGAAAACTCCTATGGAATTTAAGAACAGTATGAATATAGCAATTGGAGCTACGAACTTCACCAATATACTCCATACACCGAACAGTCCGAATTTGATGGTACCGTCATTGGTGATTTCTTTCTTGGCGTTATTGACACCCCAAATCCATCCAACGAATATACAGATAAACATACCGCCTAGTGTCAGAAGCACGTTGTTAGATATATAATCCATGAAACTTAGGAAATCCATACCGAATAGGTTGATGTTTACCGCACCCTGGGAGAGGGATGAAGGAATACCTAACAAGAAGATTACTAGTCCCATTATCAGTGTGGTTTTCTTTCTGGACCATTTCCATTCATCAATAACATAAGCTGAGCATACTTCCAATAACGAAATTGCTGAGGTTAAGGCCGCTATTGTAACCAATACAAAGAACAGAAAACCGAAGAATGTACCAAGGGGCATTTGTGCAAAGACAGCCGGCAGTGTTATAAACATCAGTCCGGGGCCGCTGCTGGGGTCAAAGCCAAAGGCAAAGACTGCTGGCAGTATTGCCAAACCGGCCAGAAAAGCCGCCAGGGTATCGGAAATAGGTATAATAGCAGAACTGCTAACCAAATTTTCCTTTTTGCTAAGGTAACTACCGTAGGTTACCATACACCCCATACCCAGACTCAGCGAGAAGAAAGCCTGGCCCAGGGCCGCCATTATTGTACCGCCGGTTACCTTGGAAAAGTCCGGTTTCAGATAGAAAGCAACGCCTTCTGCTGCACCGGGCAAGGTCAGTGAACGAACTATGATAATTATTAGCATGATGAACAGAGCCGGTATCATGATCTTGGAAGCTCTTTCTATACCACCCTTTATGCCGTTGTAAACAATACCGATGGTTAAACCCATGAATACTGCGTGCCAGATCAAAGGTTCCCATGTATTGCTAACAAAGGAGCCGAAGAGTTCAGCGGTATCCCCGCTAAAAACGCCGGTTAGGCTGCGTACCATATAACCTATGGACCAGCCGCCGATTACGCTGTAATAAGATAGGATTACAAAGCCGGCTATAACGCCCATAACTCCTACAAAGGTCCATTTCTTTGACAGTTTCTTAAATGCACCTACTGCATTTAATTGGGTGGCACGGCCGATAGCTAATTCTGAAAGCATAATAGTAATACCTATGAGTGCTATAATGATAAGATAAATAATTAAAAATGCGGCTCCACCGTTTGAACCAGTTAGATGGGGGAATCTCCATAGGTTTCCTAGGCCTACTGCCGAACCAACGGCTGCAAAGATAAAACCTACCCTGGTTCCCCATTGCTCGCGTCCGTTTTCTTGCATAGATGAATCACTCCTCACAAAATATAATAAATATAATTTAACGAATATTCGTTAAATTGAAAAAATTGCCATACTCCACCTCCCTTCGTCATTTAGGCATAGTAATTTCCTAAAAAACGTAAAAGATTATATTTTCCTATTCGACGCAAAACTAAAAACTCCTTCTTTAAATATATAAAATCCATGTGTTAAAATGGTGTCAAAGTAGTGATGAATTAAGAGAGTGATGCCATTATATTACCTGCTTAAACCTGAAAGTAGTGTTCCTACTTTTTAGTTTTCCAATATTCCCCGGTATAATTCTAGTGTATCAGGTATATTTTATAAAATATAAAGAGTGTGAGTTGCAAACTTACTTTT
>JBMNSO010000053.1:0-10866 GCA_050945235.1 Mahellales bacterium | reverse complement strand
GAACAACAAGATGCTCCAGAGGATATATGGTACCTCCTTCGATAAAAAATCCCTTTTGGATGAATATCTCAAACGCCTGGAGGAAGCCAAGAAACGGGACCATAGGAAACTGGGCAAGGAACTGGATCTTTTTAGCATCCACGATGAGGGGCCGGGTTTTCCCTTTTTCCATCCCAAGGGCATGGTACTTAGAAACCAATTGGAGGATTTTTGGAGAAAGGAGCACGCTAAGAGGGGATATCAGGAAATACGAACACCTATTATCCTTAACCGCGAGCTGTGGATAAGGTCCGGCCACTGGGACCACTATAAGGAAAATATGTATTTTACCCAGATAGATGATATGGAATATGCTGTAAAGCCGATGAACTGCCCCGGTAGCATGATTATGTACAAACGGAAAATGCATAGTTACAGGGACCTGCCCATAAGAATGGGTGAGCTGGGACTGGTGCACCGCCACGAATTGTCCGGTGCCCTCCATGGTTTGATGCGTGTCAGGAACTTCACCCAGGACGATGCTCATATCTTCATGACCCACGACCAGGTCAGGGACGAGATATTGGGTGTAATAGAACTGGTGGACTATGTATACGGCGTGTTCGGGTTTAAGTATCATGTGGAGCTGTCCACCCGGCCGGAAAATTCCATGGGCTCCGATGAAGACTGGGAAATGGCCACCAGTGCCCTGGAAGAAGCGTTAAAAGCCCGAAATATGGACTATAAGGTAAACGAGGGCGATGGTGCCTTCTACGGCCCCAAAATAGATTTTCACTTGGAGGATTGTTTGGGCAGGACCTGGCAGTGCGGCACAATACAGTTGGATTTCCAAATGCCTGAGCGTTTTGAGTTGTCATATATCGGCCAGGACGGTGAAAAACATCGACCGGTTATGATACACCGAGTGGTATTCGGCAGTATAGAAAGGTTTATTGCAATACTCACCGAGCATTATGGCGGTGCCTTCCCGACTTGGCTTTCACCGGTTCAGGTGAAACTGCTGTCCATCACCGACAGGTCCAACGATTATATCAAAAAGCTGGAAGAGAGGTTTAAGGAAGCCGGATTCAGGGTGGAGACGGATTTAAGGAACGAAAAGATAGGCTATAAAATCCGGGAGGCCCAGATGGAAAAGGTGCCATACATGCTGGTCATAGGTGATAAGGAAGTAGAAAACCAGAAGGTTGCCGTCAGGCTGAGGAAGGGCATCGACGGCGGGGTAATGGACGTTGAGGAATTTGTGTCCCTCCTTCGCCAAAGGATTGACGATAAGGAAATTGATTAACTAGCTATTGACTTATTAACCTATAGTGTGCTAATATAAAGTTTGTAAAACAAAGTAGAAGCTATCCACTTCTCACCTTACAGTCGATGATTGTAGGTTAATATGCTTTCAGAATTGCTGTTTTAGAGTGGGTAGGTTTTACCCACTTTTTTGTTTTCGAACTAATTCCGGAGGTGAACAGATATTAGTAAGGATTTGATGATTAATGAGGAGATAAGGGACAGGGAGGTAAGGGTTGTTGACTCCAATGGCGAGCAATTGGGGATAATGCCCATTAAACAGGCTCTACAACTTGCAGACCAAAAACAATTGGATTTGGTCAAGATAGCTCCTCAGGCCAAGCCGCCAGTATGTAAAATAATGGACTACGGCAAATACAAATTCCAACTAAATAAAAAAGAAAAAGAGGCCAAAAAGAATCAAAGGGTAATCAATATAAAGGAAATAAGGTTATCCGGGTCGATAGAAGATCACGACTTAGGGGTCAAGGCAAAAAATGCCATAAAATTTCTGAAATCAGGAGACAAGGTGAAGGTTACAATAAGATTCAGAGGTAGGGAAATGCGTCATACTGAAATAGGGTATGGTGTTATGGATAGATTTACTGCTTTGATCAATGAAGTTGGGCAGGTGGAAAAGAAGCCCAAACTGGAAGGCAGAAATATGGTGATGTTTATATCTCCAAAACAAGAATAACTAAGGGAGGAGGAAACTGTATGCCTAAAATTAAAACCCATAGAGGTGCCGCTAAAAGGTTTTCTTTAACAAAGAATGGAAAGATAAAAAGAGCTAAGGCTTATAAAAGTCATATATTGACAAAGAAATCCAGTAAAAGGAAAAGGGGTTTAAGGAAGGGTACTTATATTAGTGCCGCCGAAGCAAAGGTTGTAAAAAAACTGATACCATATAAATAATAAGTAAGTAGTAGAGGAGGTAATGTTATGGCAAGGGTAAAAAAGGCCATTAACGCCCGAAAGAAGCATAAGAAGATACTTAAACTGGCTAAGGGTTTTAGAGGCGCTAAGAGTAAGCAGTTCAGGGCGGCCAATGAAGCCGTGATGAAAGCTTTAGCCTATTCATATACAGGAAGAAAATTAAGAAAAAGGGATTTCAGGAAACTGTGGATAACCAGGATTAACGCAGCATCCCGATTAAACGGCATTTCATACAGCAAGCTCATAAATGGACTAAAACTTGCAGGGGTAGATATAAACAGAAAGATGCTTTCAGAGTTGGCAGTTAATGACGAAAAAGCATTCTCACAATTGGTAGAAGTAGCAAAACAAAAGATTAATGCTTAATAAAAAGTTACCGCTAATCGCGGTAATTTTTTATTAAACCCCGGGTAATAGGGCAAAATATTATAAGTATAAATAAGGCTGAGGAGATACTATTAGATGAGACAATTTGCTGTCATTGGGATAGGAAGATTCGGTTTTAGTATTGCCCAGACCTTATACGCCCTTGGCTGTGAGGTATTGGCCATTGACAAGGATGAAGAAGTGGTCAGGGATATAGCCGATTTTGTTACCCATGCCGTTCAGGCGGATGCCACCGAAGAACAAGAATTAAAGGCATTGGGCCTTAGGAATTTCGACGTGGTAGTGGTTGCCATAGGAGCGGACATACAGGCCAGTATAGTGGTAACAATGATTGCCAAGGAACTGGGGGCAAAGTACATAGTTGCCAAAGCCCAGAGCAGCCTCCACGCCAAGATACTGTACAAAATCGGCGCCGATAAGGTGGTTTTCCCAGAAAGGGATATGGGTACCCGGGTGGCCCATAGCATATTATCTTCCAGTATTCTGGATTACATAGAATTGAATCCCAATTACAGCCTGGTGGAAATAGCGGTTGATAAAAAGTGGGATAACAAGTCCATGCAGGAATTGGATATGCGGGGGAAATACGGTATTAACGTAATTGCAGTTAGGCACGGTGATAAAATAAACATTTCGCCCAGGGCAGACGATATAATCCACCAGGACGATATCCTGGTGGTAATAGGCCAGAACGACGATATAGAAAGGCTGGAGAGGGCGACATAGGGGGATAGTATTATGAAAGAGGAAATCATAACCAGCAGGAACAACCAGCTGATCAAGACCCTCAGGGGCGTTAGACAGAAGAAGGAGCGGGACAGGCTGAATCTGTTCATGGCGGAGGGTATAAAATCCATTGAAGATGCCATGGCTTCAGATTTTAGAATCCAGTATATACTATACAGCGATTCATTACCCCAAGGGTTTATCGAAAGACTACAAGCCTTTTGCACTGCAAAGCTTACCCGGCTGATTAGGACAAGGGACGAGGTTTTAAAATCCATAAGCGATACCGTTTCACCCCAGGGCGTGATTGGTTTTATAGAAAAACCG
Organism: Mahellales bacterium; assembly: GCA_050945235.1. Classification (GTDB taxonomy): domain Bacteria; phylum Bacillota; class Clostridia; order DUOD01; family DUOD01; genus DUOD01. The sequence continues at coordinate 7,206 of JBMNSO010000053.1, read as the reverse complement.
GAGTATTCAATGGACGATATAATTACCGGGGATACAGCCTGCTTCATATTAGCGGATAGTATCCAGGACCCGGGGAACATTGGCACTTTGATCCGTACCGCCGACGCGGCCGGGCTCCAGGCAGTTATACTATCAGCGGGCTGTGCCGACCCCTTTAATCCCAAGGTGATAAGGTCAACCATGGGCTCTATTTTTCATATACCGGTCTTATATGAACAGGACCTGGTCGGCGTCATAGATACTTTGCGCGGGGCCGGATATCAAATAGTATCAACCAAGGTAGAGCAGGATAATTATATTTGGGGTTTCAAGTTCGGCCGCCGATGTGCCCTGGTCTTTGGCAACGAAGGCAGCGGCATTGCCGATGAAATTTCCAGCCGGTGCACCCATTCCATCAGCATTCCCATGGTAGGTAGGGCACAGTCCCTTAATGTATCGGTAGCCGCCGGGATTGTGGTATACGAATTTGTGCGCCAAAGAATGGATACACTTCCTTGAATATATGAACCCGGTATGCTATAATAAACTTACCATTCGGGCCCATCGGGGAGAAAGGGGTCTATCCTGTGTTGAACATAGATTTGGTTTGGAGGATCTTTGAAGAGACTGGGTCATTAAATGCGTATTTGTTGTATAAAAGGCTGTTAATGGTACATTAAAATATATTAAAGGCTATGATGAAGAGTTCTGTCACAATCATGCTGTAAAGAGAGGAAATGCCATGGGCTGCAAGCATTTCTACGGCATAGTGGTAGATGTTCACTTCTGAGCCGTGGGCTGAAATGGCAGTAGGCCCTATCGGAATCCCGTTATCGATAAATGAGGTTTTTTATACAGTTTTTCTGTGTAAAAAACGAAATTGGGTGGTAACACGTAGTAAGCCTTCGTCCCTTTGACGAAGGCTTTATTTTATGGATTTTTGTTATAAAGGGAAGGTGAAAGTATTGAAAGAACAATTAGATAGCATAATGGAGCAGGCATCTCAGGAGATAAGTAATGCTTCAACAAATAATGAACTGGAAGGCATCAGGGTAAAGTATTTGGGCAAAAAGGGTTTGATAACCGGGATTTTAAGGGGCATGGCCGACCTTGATGCCAAGGAACGCCCCGTTATCGGTCGGCTGGCCAATGACGTAAGGAACAATATTGAAAATCTGATCGTCCAAAAGAAACTACTCATCAAGGACAGGGAAAGGGAACAACGGTTAAAGGAAGAGGCTATAGACGTTACCCTTCCGGCCAGGGGCGGTAACCTGGGCGGGAAACACCCGCTGACATTGGTACTGGATGAGATTAAGGACATATTTATAGGCATGGGTTTTGAAATAGCGGAGGGGCCTGAGGTGGAGTATGACTATTATAATTTTGAGGCCCTTAATATACCCAAGGACCACCCCTCCAGGGATACCCAGGACACCTTTTATATAGACGAAAATATACTGCTGAGGACCCAAACCTCACCGGTACAGATAAGGACCATGGAGAAGAACAGGCCACCCATCAAGATCATTGTCCCCGGCAGGGTTTACAGATCCGATGAGGTGGATGCCACCCACTCTCCGGTATTTCACCAGATCGAGGGGCTGGTAGTGGACAGGGGCATCACCATGGGCAACTTAAAGGGTGTATTGGACATTTTCGCAAGGAAACTATACGGAGACAATGCAAAAACAAAGTTTAGGCCCCACCACTTTCCCTTCACCGAACCCAGCGCTGAAGTGGATGTGACCTGCGTGGTGTGCGGAGGCAAAGGTTGCAGGGTGTGCTCCGATACCGGGTGGATAGAGATACTGGGTGCAGGCATGGTCCATCCAAAGGTATTGTCCATATGCGGCATTGACCCGGAAGAATACAGCGGCTTTGCCTTTGGCATGGGCCTGGATAGAATAGCCATGCTCAAATACGGTATAGACGATGTCAGGCTGTTATTTGACAACGATATAAGGTTTTTACAGCAATTTTAAGGAGGGATGTTTGATGCTGGTACCCATAAACTGGATAAGGGACTATGTTGATATAGACTGTGATATAAAGGAATACGCCGAAAGGATGACCATGTCCGGCAGCAAGGTGGAGGCCGTCAATAGGCTGGGCGAGGATATACAGGGGGTAGTAGTGGGCAAGATACAATCCGTTGAGCGCCACCCCAATGCCGATAAGCTTCTGGTATGCCGGGTGGATATCGGCAGCGAGGTACTCCAGATAGTAACCGGTGCACCCAATGTTAAGGAAGGCGACTATGTACCCGTTGCGGTCCATGGATCATCCTTGCCCAACGGTGTAAAAATCAAAAGGGGTAAGCTAAGAGGCGTGGCCTCCGACGGTATGCTATGTTCGGGACAGGAACTGCAGCTAACGGAAGAGGATTACCCCGGTGCTGAAAATCACGGGATATTGATACTAAAGAGCGGAAGCTGCAAGCTCGGGCAGGATATTAAAGAAGCATTGGGTATGGACGGTTATGTGGTAGATTTTGAGATTACGCCTAACAGGCCGGACTGTCTTAGTATGATAGGCATGGCCCGGGAAACGGCGGCTACCTTGGCTACTGAGTTAAAGATGCCCGACATAGAAGTGGAGGAATCAACAAGGGATATCCGGGACCTGGTATCCATTGATATAAAGGACAAGGATTTGTGTTTCAGGTACAGTGCCCGGGTGATAGAAAACGTGAAGATTGAGCCTTCACCGCCGTGGTTGAAAAAAAGACTGAAGGAAGCCGGAGTCCGGCCTATAAATAATATAGTAGACATAACGAACTATGTAATGCTGGAATATGGCCAGCCCATGCACGCCTTTGATTTGGATAGGGTAGGCGGCCGTAAAATAGTGGTCAGAAGGGCACAGGAAGGTGAGACCTTGGTTACCCTGGACAAACAAAAACGTTCCCTTAGTCGGGATATGCTGGTAATCGCCGATGAAGGGCGGGCCTTGGGCCTGGCGGGTATAATGGGCGGCCTGGATTCCGAAATATCGGCGGATACCTCCAATATTCTACTGGAATCGGCTACCTTTGAAAGGACCAATATACGGCAGTCCTCTAAGAAATTGGGGCTCAGGACCGAAGCATCTTCGAGATTCGAAAAGGGACTGGATGCCAATATGACGATACCGGCCCTTGACAGGGCTGCCCAGCTGATAAACCGGCTGTCCGCCGGCAGTGTTGCCCGGGGTATAATAGATGTATATCCCAGCCCTAAGGAAGAACGTCTTCTTAAGGTTAAGGTTGACAGCATCAACAGGCTGCTGGGCATAGACATCACCGCCGTTGAAATGTCTAAATACTTATCCAGACTGGGCTTTATGGTTAAGGCGGTTGAAGGACAACTGGAAGTACAGGTGCCCAGCTTTAGGGATGATATAGAAGGTATGGCCGATATTGCCGAAGAGGTGGCCAGGATCTACGGCTATGACAAAATCCCCGCCACCCTTATAGCCAACAGCACCACAGTGGGAGGTAAGACCCACCAACAACAACTGGTGGACAGGTTAAAGGATGTTTTAAGTGCCCAGGGACTGTACGAAATAACCACATATTCCTTCGTAAGTCCCAAGATAGTTGATATTTTGGGAATCCCCGCCGGTGACAAAAGGCACGACATGGTCAGGCTGAAAAACCCTTTAGGCGAGGACCAGAGCGCAATGCGTACCACCCTTGTGTATAGTATGCTGGAGGTGATAGCCAGGAATATCAACAGGAATATAACCAGTGCAGGTTTTTTTGAAATCAGTAGCATATTCATACCAAGGGAACTACCCATGAAACAGTTACCCGATGAATTCCAGAACCTGTGTATCGGGGTATACGGCCCGGATATGGACTTTTTCCGTTTAAAGGGCATCGTCCAGAACGTATTGACCCTTTTGGGAATACAAAATCCCGGGTATGAAGTAAAGGCTTCGCCCTACTACCACCCCGGCAGGAGTGCAATCATTTATTATAACGGTACTGCCATAGGGGAAATGGGTGAGATACATCCTGATACCGCTGAAAAATTCGATATTGACCAAAAGCTGTACGTTGCGGAACTGGATCTTTCTCGGCTGCTGGCACTACCGGCCCAAATAAAGAAATATAAGCCATTGCCGAAATTCCCGGCGGTTACTAGGGATTTGGCCTTAATCGTCAAGGACGATATAAGGGCCAAGGATATCGAGGATATTATTTACAAGAGGGGTGGAGACCTGATAGAGAGCATAGAGCTATTTGATGTATACAAGGGCAGTCAAATCAAGGAAGGCCATAAGAGCATGGCATATTCCATTACCTATAGGTCCCAGAGCAAGACACTAACCGATGACCAGGTGAATAAAATAGAAGATAAGATTCTCAATGCCTTGAAAAGGGAGCTGTCGGCACAACTAAGGAGCTGATATCCCTCCCAACAAGCACAATGGCCATGGTTAAAATTATGACCGTTTGATACGGCACAAGGGATACAACATATAGATTTATAACATATGAATAAAAAAGCATATCCAAAAAGGTATGTAGAGTTCCATGTCTTTTTGGATATGCTATCCTGAAAATAACCGATACTAAAAAAGCTTCCTGAATTTTGCATTTTTTATATCATATACTGTCTTATAAAATAAAAAACCGGTACCCCATGAAATTCGGCCTAATTTGTATATTTATGTTGTATGAATTTGTCATATAATATATAATTATATATATACGTCGAATATGGGGGTATTGGTGTATATGGATAATAAAACGAAAGCCGTGGTCAGGATAAATGGTATCGAATACATACTCAAGGGCTACGAAACCGAAGAATATATTCATAAAGTGGCAATTTGTGTCGACAAAAAAATGCAGCGAATAATGGAAAACAATCCAAAGCTGAGCACCAGTATGGTATCGGTACTGACTGCCTTGAACCTGGCCGATGAACTCATTAAACTCCGTGAAGAACATGACAGGTTAAAGAAGGAATTAATTTCCCTGCAGGAAAGTATAAAAAACAACTACTCAACCCCGATTGATATTCCTCGAAGAAGCAGGCGTTAAAGTTTATTAAGTTTTTTAATTAAAGTATATTGAGCTTTCTAGTTAGAGTATGTCGAGCTTTTAATTGAATACAAGCCATTATTAATAAGTCCGAATCAACGTATATTGTAAATTTAGTATACTATTCTTGGGGTATCCATGACCCTATGGAGGAATAATACTAGAATATAGACTTTGGAGGTTGCTTATGGGCTTATTTTTATTGTTTATAGACGGCATGGGCATAGGAGAGAAGGATGCTGCTACCAATCCCTTTGTTCTAGCCCATACCCCAAACTTTGCATCCCTGGCGGATGGTTGCATGGTGCCCACCGATGCCACCTTGGGGGTGGAGGGGCTGCCACAAAGCGCTACAGGCCAGACCGCATTGTTTACCGGCTTAAACGCCCCATGGTTTTTGAACAGGCACCTAAACGGATTCCCCAATAAAAGGCTGAGGGATTTGATAATGGAAAACAGCCTGCTTAAAAGGCTTAAGGACAGGGGGTATAGGGTAACCAACTGTAATGCCTACAGGGATGAATATGTATCTCAAATTCTGGGGGACAATAAACCCGATAAGGGTTCGGTCCTCAAATCAGTTACCACCGTGGCCACCCTGGCGGCGGGTATTGGGTTAAGGACCACTAAGCATCTGCTAAGGGGCAGAGCCGTATTCCATGATATCACCAACGATATACTGATAAAAAAAGGTTATAGGGTACCCTTGTCCGATGAAAACCAAGCCGCCCATGCCATAATATCTTTGATGAAGGACTACGACTTTATATTTTTCGAATTTTTTCTAACCGATATAGCCGGCCATGGGCAGCAGATGGATGTATGTGTGGATATAATCCAGTTACTGGACAGGTTTATAGGTAAGATTATAAAAAACGTGGATTTAAAGAAAAACCTCATCATAATTACCAGCGATCATGGAAACATAGAAGACATAAGGGTTAAAACCCATACAATGAACAAAGTGCCGACATTCTTGGTGGGTTGCGGACAGGATAAGCTAAAGGGTGATATAAAATCATTGACCGACATCAGACCGGCCATTGAAAAGGGTTTGGCACTATTATAGAAATACTAAAACATACTTAAATGGTTAAAGGAAAGAAGGAATACAAGCAATGGAACTACTTGCCCCTGCCGGAAGTAAAGAAGCTTTACACGCTGCCATTAAGGGAGGAGCTGATGCTGTTTACTTAGGAGGTACGCGGTTCAGTGCCCGGCAATATGCAAAAAACTTTGATAACCGGCAATTGGAGGAATCAACGGATTACTGCCACCGTTTTGGTGTTAAGATATATGTTACCGTAAATACCCTACTGTCAAACGATGAACTGGAAGAAGCCGCGGATTTTATTGGGCAAATACACAGGATGGGTGTAGACGGCGTTATTATACAAGACTTGGGTTTGTTGCACATCATAAGGCAAGCCTTCCCCGGCATGGCCGTACATGCCAGCACCCAGATGACCACCCATAATACACAGGGGGTAAAGGCCCTTGAGGAAATGGGCTTTAAAAGGGTGGTGCTGGCCAGGGAACTGAGCATCGAGGAAATAACCCGGATTGCCGCCGAAACCGGTATTGAGCTGGAGGTATTCGTCCACGGCGCGTTATGCCTTTGCTATTCCGGTCAATGCCTGATGAGCAGCCTAATAGGCGGCAGGAGCGGGAACAGGGGCTGCTGTGCCCAGCCCTGCAGGATGGCCTATACCCTCATGGACAGAGAAGGAAACAAGGTAAAAACCCAGGGCCGGTATCTGTTAAGTGCAAGGGATATATGTACCCTCTCCTGCCTGGCCGGTTTTAAAAGGGCGGGGGTAACGTCACTGAAGATCGAGGGCAGGATGAAGAAGCCGGAGTATGTTTCCCTGGTTACCTCAGCATATCGCAAGGCCATCGATAGCCTGGACGAAGCTACAAATATGCAGGATGATATGGACAAATTGATGCTGGCCTATAACAGGGGCGGTTTCTGGCCGGGGTATGCCTTTGACAATAACATAAAACAATTAATAGCCCCGGAAAAGCCCGACAACTGGGGCCTTTATATCGGCAGGGTAAAAAGGTATGACGGCAAGACCGGCAGGCTGGTGTTAAAGCTGGCAGGGGACATCAAACTGGGCGACGGTATTGAAATATGGCAGGACAGTGGAAACAGCACCGGTATGGTGATAAAAAGCATCCATTTAAAC
>JBMNSO010000052.1:0-11069 GCA_050945235.1 Mahellales bacterium | reverse complement strand
AATATATAGCTTCGGTTTCGGAAATTGGCAATGGTGAGGTGTAGGTAATGGCTTTCGAAGGTTTGACGGAAAAACTTAATAGGGCTTTTAAGCGGCTTACCGGTAAGGGAAAATTGTCTGAAAAGGACGTTAAAGAGGCCATGAGGGAAGTTAAAATGGCCTTGTTAGAGGCTGATGTTAACTTTTTGGTAGTCAAAGACCTTATAAAGAGGATAAGCAGTAGGTCGGTCGGCCAGGAGATAATGGAAAGTCTGACACCGGGACAGCAGGTGATAAAAATTGTTAATGAAGAGCTAACCCAATTGATGGGGGGTACCTTAAGCAAGATTTCCTTTTCACCAAAACCACCTACCGTTATTATGATGGTAGGGCTCCAAGGCTCGGGAAAAACAACTACGTCGGGTAAACTTGGTAATTATCTAAAGGGTCAGGGTAAGAACCCCTTATTGGTGGGTTGCGATGTATACAGACCCGCAGCTATTGAACAATTAAAACAAATAGGCGACAAACTATCCATAGCCGTGTATTATGAAAAGGACAGTAAAGATGTCAAGGCCATAGCCGAGGCATCAATAAAATATGCTGCCAGCCATAACCACGATGTGGTGATAATTGATACCGCAGGAAGGCTTCACATCGATGAGGTGTTAATGGAGGAATTGGAGGAAACCAAAAGGGTAGTACGGCCAACCGAAATATTATTGGTGGTAGATGCTATGACCGGCCAAGATGCGGTAACGGTAGCCCAAAGTTTTAATGAGAAATTGGGCATAGACGGGGTAATACTGACCAAGCTGGACGGAGATACTCGAGGCGGGGCTGCCCTTTCTGTTAAAGCGGTTACTAATAAGCCCATAAAGTTTGCGGGTTTGGGTGAAAAGCTGGATGATCTTGAGCCATTCCATCCCGATAGAATGGCTTCAAGGATACTAGGTATGGGTGATGTTTTAAGCCTCATTGAAAAAGCCCAGGCCAATATAGACGAAAAAAAGGCCAGGGAACTGGAAAGGAAGATACGAACCCAGCAATTTACCTTTGAAGATTTCTTAGATCAACTGCAACAGATAAAAAATATGGGTTCTTTGAGTCATATACTTGATATGCTACCCGGTATAAGTGGTAAAAAATTAAAGGGAATCCAATTGGATGATAGGCAAATATTTAGGATTGAGGCGATTATAAACTCTATGACTGTTTCGGAACGGCAGAATCCCAATTTGCTCAATGGCAGCAGAAAAAAGAGAATTGCTGCGGGCAGCGGTACCAGTATACAGGAAGTTAACCGCTTGGTGAAGCAATTTGAGGATACAAAAAGGATGATGAAACAGTTTGGAAATATGGATAAAAAGGGCAAGAAGGGAAAAATAAAATTTCCGTTCTAATATATTAGCATATGAATAGGAGGTGAATGCATGGCTGTTAAGATACGATTAAAAAGGATGGGCGCAAAAAAGTCACCCTTTTACAGAGTGGTAGTTGCCGATTCCAGATCACCCAGGGATGGCAGATTTATAGAAGAAATAGGGTACTATAACCCTGTGTCCAATCCGGTTCAAATAAAAATTGACAATGAAAAGGCAAAGAGTTGGTTGGAAAAGGGTGCTCAACCCTCGGATACTGTTCGAAGTTTATTAAAGAAAAACGGTGTTATTGAATAATAATATCAACAGCCATAACTATACCAGGAGGTGTAAATATGGGTGAATTAGTTAAAGTAATAGCTCAGGCTCTAGTGGATTGTCCGGAACAGGTGCAGGTAAAGGAAATTGAAGGTGAACACTCTGTAATTATTGAGTTGAAGGTAGCTCCGGATGACATGGGAAAGGTTATTGGCAAGCAAGGAAGAATTGCTAAGGCAATAAGAACAGTGGTTAAGGCAGCCGCTACCAAAGAACAAAAAAGGGTGGTAGTAGAAATTCTATAAAAAGAGTTGAATTCTCAACTCTTTTTATAGAAGAGTTTTGTTTTGCTTTTACCTTTGTTATTAATTTTATTAATTGTTAGTGGTGAATAAAATGACGGATAAACTGGCTGTGGGCATTGTATTAAAACCATGGGGAGTTAAGGGTCAGGTAAAGGTTTTACCTTTAACGGACAATATTGAGCGTTTTGACTTTCTTAACCATGCTTATGTTATGCTGGGTAATGAAGAAGTTAAGCTTACGGTACGGGATGTGAAGTACCAAAAACAATTCGTCCTTTTATCCTTTAACGAGATAACCGGTGTTGATGAGGTTGACAAACTAAGGGGAAGTTATCTCAAGGTAGATAGAAAAGATGCTGTTAAACTGCCGGAAGATGCGCATTTTATTGCCGATTTGATGGACTGTAGGGTAATAGACTCTAACCATGGATATTTAGGTGTGATAAAGGACATAATTCAAACTGGTAGCAATGATGTATACATAGTTGAAGGTGCCCAAAGGGAATATCTTATTCCGGCCCTTAAATCCGTGGTTCACAAGATTGATATACACAATAAGGAAGTATTAATTACTGCCCCTGAAGGGTTGATGGAAATATGAGATTTGACGTCTTAACTTTGTTTCCTAAAATGTTCGATGGCCTTTTGACTGAAAGTATCATTGCAAAGGGTATAGATAAAGGTATACTGAAAGTTAATATAACTGATATCCGCGACTTCGCCAAGAACAAACATAAACAGGTGGATGATTATCCATATGGCGGTGGACCCGGAATGGTGATAAAGCCCCAGCCGGTCTTTGATGCCGTAGAACATGTCAAGGCTGTTAACCCGGATAGCCGGATATTTACTATATATACGTCACCCAAGGGGCTTAGGTTTGAACAGTCATTGGCGAAGCTCTGGGCCAAGGAAAAAGAGCATCTGTTGATTATATGCGGGCACTATGAAGGCATTGATCAGAGGGTAATTGATAATTTGGTAGATGCTGAGGTTTCAATAGGCGATTTTATACTAACCGGCGGCGAATTGGCTGCCATGGTAATAATTGATGCCATAGGCCGATTGATTCCCGGTGTATTGGGCAACTGCCAATCCTGTCAAGATGAAAGCTTCAGCCAGGGCCTGTTGGAATATCCCCAGTATACACGGCCAAGGGAGTACAGAAACTATACTGTACCTGAGGTATTGTTAAGTGGTAACCACAAAGAGATAGAAAACTGGAGAAGGAAACAGGCGATAATAGGTACTGCCAAAAGGAGACCGGATATTCTAAAAAATACCAAGCTTACAGAGGATGAAAAAAACTATATACGGGACTATTTGAAGGAATAATACTAGTAGTCCAACTCCTGAACCTATTCTTCACTTATTTATTGCCTGGTAAGGGTTAATATGATATAATAACACTTGTTATTACGGGCGGTCCTCTATTTATGAAAGAAATAAGAACGCCTAGGAGGAAAGGAGGGGCAATTGTACATGGATCTAATAAAAGCTGTAGAAAGTGAACAATTAAGGAATGATTTGCCCGAATTCAATATTGGAGATACCGTAAGGGTATATGTGAAGGTTGTGGAAGGAAATCGTGAGCGTCTCCAAGCCTTTGAAGGTATCGTTATTAGGAAAAAGAACGGTAGTATCAGGGAGACTTTTACCGTGCGCCGTTTATCTTATGGCGTAGGGGTGGAAAGGACTTTTCCAATGCATTCCCCCAAAATTGACAAGATAGAAGTAATTCGCAGGGGTAAGGTAAGGCGTGCGAAACTATATTACTTAAGAGAAAGAACCGGAAAGGCTGCCAGAGTGAAGGAAAAAGGTTTTTAATATGGGACTTACAAGTCCCATATTGTTTATTATTCAGGCTCTAATTTTCAGATAATCCTGTTTTATTCCTTGGTATGGGCTTTTGGAGGTAAATGTAATCATATGGCAAAGTATAGAAAAAAAGGCAAAAACGAAACGGTAGAATGGGTACAGTCAATTGTGATTGCTGTTGTCCTTGCGCTTTTGATAAGGGGCTTTGTTTTTGAAACCATATTGGTGGACGGTGATTCCATGCTGCCAACATTGCATAACAATGATCGTTTGGTGATAAACAAGATCTCCCATAGGATAAGCGGGGTAAAAAGAGGGGATATAGTGATTTTTAAATATCCCGGCAATGAAAAGGAACATTTCGTAAAACGCGTTATCGCTTGTGAGGGCGATGTTATTAAGATAGAAAGCGGCCGGGTATATGTAAACGGTCAGGAATTGAAGGAACCATATATATTGGAAGAAACTATTGAGGGCTTCCCGGAATCGGTTGTACCGGAAAACACTATTTTCGTGCTGGGGGATAATAGAAATAACAGCAGGGACAGCCGAAACGCTACTGTAGGGTTTGTCCCCCTGGAGAATATAATAGGAAAGCCCTGGGCCAGGATTTGGCCGTTTAAGGATATAAAACTGCTTATTTAGTATTTGACTTGGAGGGTGAATTAATGAGCATTAATTGGTATCCTGGTCATATGAAAAAAACCTATGATATATTACAACAGCAGTTAAGGGTTGTAGACCTGGTTATAGAGCTACTGGATGCAAGGGTCCCCTATAGCAGTAGCAACCCAAATATAAAAGCGTTAACAGGAAATAAACCCCGGATTGTGGTGCTGAACAAAGCAGATCTTGCAGATGCCGAAACCACCAAGCAGTGGCTTGAATGGTTTGCCAGTCAGAACATTAATGCTATTGCGGTTAATTCCACCAAAGGAGGTATTAAAGATATCGTCCGAAGGCAGATTGAACTTGTTAGCAAGGATAAAATAAACAAGTATAAGCGCCAAGGTAGGATAATGTACAAATTACGGGCTATGGTTGTAGGTATACCAAATGTGGGGAAGTCCATGTTTATAAATAATATTGCCGGCAGGGGCATAACCAAAACCGGGAACAAGCCGGGAGTCACAAAGGCAAAACAATGGATTAAGATAGGTGATACCATTGAATTATTGGATACTCCGGGCGTGTTATGGCCGAAGATAGAAGAACAGGCAGTTGCCCGCAGATTGGCCTTTGTAGGTTCTATAAAGGATGAACTGTTGGACCTGGAGGAATTGGCCAAAGACTTCCTTGAAGAGATGGGCCGTATAGCGCCCCATATTATAGAGGAGAGGTATGGCATAAAAAATCCAGAGATGGATGGTTACAAACAGCTACAAGAAATTTGCGCAAACCGGGGGCTTATAAAACAGGGCGGCCAGCCGGATTTATACAGGGCTGCAGTCATGGTGCTAGACGAATACAGAAAGAAAAAACTCGGCAGAATAAGTTTAGAGTCACCTTAAGAATGTGATACGGGTGATTTTTTTATGCCAAAAAGCATAAAATACCTTACATAAAAACATCATTTTTATGGAGGTATGGTATGGCGAGAATAGTCGTTGTGGGAGGCGGTTGGGGCGGAGTATCGGCCGCTCTTTGCGCCAGTAATTTCGATGTTGAGGTAGTGCTATTGGAAAAAACCGATAGGCTGCTGGGTACGGGGCTTGTCGGTGGTATTATGAGAAATAACGGTAGGTATACTGCTGCAGAGGAGTTGATTGCCTTAGGTGGAGGTCAGCTTATAGAGTTTTGTGATGAAAATGCCGTTCATAAAGATATTTCCTTTCCCGGCCATAGGCATGCAACCCTATATAATGTAATAAAAGTTGCCCAAGGGATTAATGGTATATTAATGAAAAAAAATATATCGATAATGTTTAAAAGCAGGGCTGTAGATGTAAATATGGAGGGGAACAGGCTCAAGGGTTTGGTACTGGATAGCGGAGACTATATCGAAGGGGATGTATTTGTCGATGCAACCGGGACGGGTGGGCCGATGGCTAACTGCAGGAGGCATGGCCATGGTTGTGTCATGTGCATCTTGAGGTGCCCCACCTTTGGTGGAAGGTCAAGTATTACTGCAAAGACCGGAATAGAGGAGACAATGGTAAGGAATAAGGATAATTCCATTGGAGCGATGAGCGGCGCCTGCGAACTGGTACCGGAAACAATACATCCAAAACTGTTGGACGAATTGAAGGAAAAGGGTTACGTAAAGATACCGTTGCCGGTTCAATCAGGTTTAATTAACCTCAATAAAAAGGTATGCCAGCAATATGCCCGGGAGGAATACAGCACCAACTTAATACTGCTGGATACCGGTTACGTCAAGATGATGGCCAGCTATCTACCATTGAATGTACTAAATAGTCTTCCAGGTTTGGAACGGGCTGAATATAAAGATCCCTATTCAGGGGGCATAGGCAATTCAGTTAGATTTGCAGAGCGGTGTTCTATAGATAAAAACCTGAAGGTGAAGGGAATAGAAAATCTGTATGTAGCCGGGGAAAAGGCAGCGTCATTGGTGGGCCATACCGAAGCCATGGCAACGGGTACACTGGCGGGGTATAACTGTGTTAGGCATGTCAATGACGTAGAACCCTTAGCCCTACCCCCGTCCCTGGCGCTGGGGGATATAATATCCTATGGAATATACTTACAGGACAGTAACAGGAAGGATGGCACCAAGTTAACCTTTTCCGGGTCGGTGTACTTCGAGAAAATGCAGGAAAGGGGTCTGTATACCAGGGACATAGATTTGATAAAGGGCCGGGTAGCAAGGACGGGGCTTGAAAATATCTTTACTTATCTGCCATGAGTATTATATACAACAAATAAAAAACTTTTGGAGGAAATATGTACTTTTTGACGAACATATAGATAGGGGATGAGGTCGTGGATTTTGAGAAACTGTCGTATAAACAAATAACAAGTGCAATAAACCAAATGGCTGACTTTGACAATTCCATCATTGCCAAGCTGATGGCTGACAAAAGAAAGAATGTAAGGGCTTTAGGGCAAAGACTTCAAAAGAGGTTGATAAAGGACAATTTGGAACTGGAAAGGCTGAAGTCTTTATGGTGCTATGAACAGCAAGCCCTTGAACAAGGATATAGATATGTAATCGGTGTCGATGAAGCAGGACGGGGCCCTCTTGCCGGGCCGGTGGTGGCTGCTGCGGTGGTGCTGAAGGATTATGTCGACATAAAGGGAATAGACGATAGCAAAAAGCTATCATCTATTAAACGGGAAAGGGTCTATGAGGATATAATAGAAGGGGCAGTCAGTTACGGGATTGGTATCGTCCAGCCCCGGGAGATTGATGAGATTAACATACTCATGGCAACGAAAAAGGCCATGATAATGGCGGTAAATTCCCTTAAAGTAAAGGCCGATTATATATTAGTGGATGCGGTGGATTTACAGGTGAAGGATGCTGTTGTAAAACCCATAGTAAAGGGTGATCAGAAAAGCCTGTCCATAGCTGCTGCCTCCATCCTTGCAAAGGTTACCCGGGATAGGATTATGAAGGAACTTCATACGACTTTTCCAAAATATCGATTCGACAGAAATAAAGGTTATGGTACAAAGGAACACATAACTGCAATAAGAAACCATGGCATATGTCCCATACATAGAAAAACATTTGTTAAGAATATTGACTTAAATGTATAATGTTTATAAGATAAATGGAAATACACAATATTAAGATGCTAGGGGTAATAAAGCCCATATTGATACAAAGGCACCAAAGGGTTAAGGGGAGGATATTCACCAGACAATATATGTTATTGTCCGGCAAGACGAATATTCCGGTAATTGTTGATGATGTTAAAATGTATTCAATGACAGCTGAAGCACATTCTTTATATATTCCAGAAACAAATAGTGCACAGGAGATAATCGAGATGAACAATAAAAGGCTTGGTAAATACGGCGAGGATTTAGCCCAGGACTATTTACGGCATCAAGGATATAAAATCCTACGAAGGAATTTTAGAAAACCGTATGGAGAAATTGATATAATAGCCCGACACAACGATTATTTGGTGTTTGTAGAGGTCAAAACGAGGAGTTCCTTGGACTATGGCAGGCCGTCGGAAGCAGTTAACTATAAAAAAAGAAGGATTTATTCAAAACTTGCCCGGAATTATATATGTAATTATGGTTTTGGCGATTATCCGGTACGGTTTGATGTAATTGAAATAATAATGAACAACGGGGATATACAGTATAACTTAATAACCAATGCCTTTTAGCTGCAATGGCTAGGGTATAATGCCTATTTAAATATGGTTGAAATAGGCATAAACTTTATAAAAAGGTGTAGGTGTAAATAAATGTTTGCAAAGGTCAAAAGCTGTACAATTAAAGGGATTGATGGATATATAATAGATGTGGAAACTGATATATCCAATGGGTTGCCATGTTGTGAAATAGTCGGCCTGGCTGACACATCCATAAAGGAATCAAAGGACAGGGTAAGAACTGCTATTAAGAACAGCGGCTTGGTTTTCCCGATAAAAAGAATTACTATAAACCTGGCTCCAAGCGATATCAGGAAAGAGGGTTCGTTCCTTGACCTTGCAATAGCTGTCAGTATCCTGGCAGCTTCAGAGCAGCTGCAAAATAGGTCCTTCGAAAATGAAATATTCATTGGCGAATTATCCTTGGATGGCAAGATCCGCAGGATCGATGGTGCTTTACCAATGGTAATTGCTGCAAAGGAGAAGGGCTATAAAAAGGTGTACGTACCCTTGGACAATTATAATGAATGTTCCTTGGTTGATGGTATTTCAATAGTACCGGTTAATCATCTTAACTACATAGTAGATATTTTAAACGGTGGGGCACAAAGGACAGATTTTGAGTGCAACGCCCCCATTGATCGGAAGAATAATGATGCCTATGATAAGGCCTTGGATTTTAGTGATGTTAAGGGTCAGGAAATAGCAAAACGTGCCCTTGCGATAGCCAGCGCCGGTATGCATAATATAATACTGGTGGGTCCGCCGGGTTCGGGCAAAACAATGCTGGCCAGGAGGATACCTACTATCATGCCGGACCTAACATTGGATGAGGCACTGGAGATAACCAAGATTTATAGCGTTGCAGGCTTGCTTAAGGACCATAACTCCTTGATTTTGAAACGTCCCTTCCGGTCGCCCCATCACACCGTTTCTGCCAGTGCCCTGGTAGGAGGTGGGAAGCTCCCAAAGCCCGGTGAGGTAAGTCTGGCCCATTATGGAGTACTTTTTTTGGATGAACTACCGGAGTTTAGAAGGGACTGTTTAGAAGTATTAAGACAGCCCTTAGAGGATGAGTTTGTAACGATATCAAGGAGTACGGGGACGTATAGGTTTCCCTCGAAGTTTTTATTGGTTGCCAGTATGAACCCTTGTCCCTGTGGTTTTCTAGGACATCAGCAGAAGGAATGCAAGTGTACTACACTGGAGATAAGAAAATATCTTAAGAAGATTTCAGGACCTTTGCTTGATAGGATAGATTTGCATATAGAAGTGCCTGCCGTATCCTTTAATGAACTGACCAGCCCAAACAAACAAAATCAAAGTTCCGCCCAGATGAAAAAGCGAATAGAAATGACCAAGGAAGTACAGCAGGATAGGTATAAAAGTTCAAGGATATTATACAATTCACAACTAACACCTACAATGCTGGACAAGTTTTGTATACTTAGCAAGGAAGCATCAAGGGTCCTAAAAACGGGGTTAAGAAATATGGGTCTTAGTGCCAGGGCCTATAACAGGATACTAAAGGTATCCAGAACCATAGCGGATCTCGAGGGCTGTGATATAATAAATGAGGAACATGTGGGAGAAGCGTTACAGTACAGGAGTCTGGACAGGAAATACTGGGAATATTAACGCTATTTATTTTATATAAGGATTTATTGTGTTATAAGTAGGGAACCATTTTTTCATTTGCAAAAAGGACATTTGGGTGTTATGTAGAATACATTATGTATAATCCAGTTTTATTTATAGTGTATTTTTATTGGATTGTTGAAAAGAGGGGTTAAGGGATGAAAGGGAATAAAAAAAGTGTAAATGTAGCTATTAATAAATATACGAAAAAAATAAATTCCATCTCTAATAAGATTTCCAGGGCTATGAATAATGTACAAGAGGTTTTTAACAAGGAAGCTAAAAATCGGCGCAGGGTAATAGAGGAATCGGCAGATGGAATTAACCCTATCTATGGCAGGGTTATAAAAACCATAAATAATGTCCAAGATACTTATGGCAATGCCAAAGACAGTTTTACTAATGGGATACAGAGAGTGTTTTCAGTATCCGAAGTTAAAAGCTTTAATAAAGGTGACCACCTATTTACCCAAAGGTTTGCATTCACCCATCATGGCGTATATGTCGGCAATGGCGAAGTAATCCATTATTTATTGAGAAAAGGGGTCGTGAAAACCTCTATTGAAGTTTTCGCTGAAGGTATGGAGGTATTTGTAAAGGATAACGCCGACAGCCCAATTAGTTATACTCGGGAAGAAGTAGTTGAAAGGGCTTACAAACGTTTGGGTGAAAGGAATTATAATCTTATATTTAATAATTGTGAGAATTTTGTTAGATGGTGCAGAAATGGTACAGTTAGTGCTTGACTATTAAAGGCTTTGCTAAAAACGCTGTAAAAACAACAGATTAATGGAGTAAAAGTATGGAAGATAAGTATTGGTTGTGGTTGTCCAGCATACATGGCATAGGTGCGAAAAGGTGCTATGAACTTGTGAATAGCATGGGCAGCCCCTACGAGGTGTGGAAAGCTAGCAAATTAGCCTTAAAGTCAGTTAAGGGCATTGGTGAACACCTGGCTGAGCTTATTACATCCCTGCAGCGACAAGAATATCTTGATGGTCTGGTAAGGAGCATTGAAACTAATAATATGGAATATGTGACCATCAAGAGTGCTGACTATCCCCATAACCTCAAAAATATTTACGATCCACCGCCGGTACTGTACTATAAGGGCAAACTACCCCAGGAAGGCTACAATACCATAGCCATTGTGGGTTCAAGACATACAACTGCATATG
Organism: Mahellales bacterium; assembly: GCA_050945235.1. Taxonomy (GTDB): domain Bacteria; phylum Bacillota; class Clostridia; order DUOD01; family DUOD01; genus DUOD01. Next base: position 216 of record JBMNSO010000052.1, on the reverse strand, counting down.
GGCGGAGGGTGGCCATTGAGCTGAGTCAGCAATTGAGTATGAACAAATTTGTGATAGTAAGCGGCATGGCAAGGGGAATAGATACCTTGGCCCACAAAGGTGTACTAGACGTTGATGGGGTGACAATAGCGGTACTAGGCAGCGGGCTGGACATAATATATCCGCCTGAAAATTCTGGACTGGCTAAGGCTATTACTGAAAAGGGGGCTTTGGTTT
>JBMNSO010000051.1:0-11255 GCA_050945235.1 Mahellales bacterium | reverse complement strand
GCCAGGTCCAGGGCTTTTGGGGTAAACACCGACCAGGGGTCAAGGACGGCTGTTATGTCCTTCACCCCTTTTTTCAACAACCCCGGCTCAATTTCGCGGTCCACCTTTACAACATATCCTTCCTTCTTACCGTTTCTCGGGCCGAAGGGTACCTGAACCCTCACCCCTGGCCTCACGGTGGATATTAGCTGTTGTGGGACTCTATATGTAAAGATATTATCCAAATGAGAACTTGATGATATGATAACTATGCTTGCATAAAGATTCATCACAGTCATGGTTTTTTTAAAGGGTTTTTATTTTATCCAGTATGATATGGGCAAGTTCCTGTTTGGGCATATTAGGCAAATCCAACACCTCTCCGTTGGAAAATATTATCGAAACCCTGTTGGTATCCGAATAAAACCCAGCGTCCTGGGCTGTTACGTCATTTGCCACTATCATGTCAACGTTCTTATTAAGCAGTTTCTGACGGGCGTATTCCTTTACATTATCGGTTTCCGCCGCAAAACCGATGAGTTTTTTATCGCCCTTTATTCTACCCAGTTCCATAAGTATATCGGGGTTTTTGACAAGGGGTATATTAAGTTCGTCCTGCTGTTTCTTCAGTTTATGCCCCAGTTCCTCCATTGGACGGTAATCACTGACCGCCGCCGCTTTCACTACTATATCGGCCCAGGGGAAATGTTCCATCACCCGGTCCAGCATCTCTCTGGCCCGTTGTATCCTTATTACCTCCACACCTTGGGGCGGTGCCAGGTGGGTAGGCCCCGTTACCAGCTTGACCCGGGCACCCCTCTGAGCAAAGGCTGCGGCTATGGCATACCCCATCTTACCGCTGGAATGGTTTGTTATAAATCTGACCGGGTCAATGGGCTCCTGGGTAGGTCCGGCGGTCACCAGGGCGTTTATACCCTCATAATCCTGACGGGCCTTAAAAAAACCGAGGATAGCGTTTATGATAACATCGGTATCCTGTAGTCTGCCCTTCCCCTTATCACCACAGGCCAGCCTGCCCTCCCCCGGTTCAATAACGGTAAACCCACCATCTTTCAACTTATTAAGGTTTCGTTGGACAAACCGATTCTCGTACATATTTGTATTCATTGCGGGAGCAATTATGACATGGGCCTTTGTGGCCATGACGGTAGTGGACAGCATATCATCCGCTATGCCACCGGCTATCTTGCCTATTATATTGGCGCTGGCCGGAGCGATGACCACCAGATCAGCCTTTTGGGCTATGGATATATGATCTATTTCCCAATGATCGGGCTGATCAAACATATCCACCACCACCCTGTTTTGTGACAATGTCTGCAGGGTAAGGGGAGTTATAAACCTAGTGGCATTCTGGGTCATTATCACATGGACGCAGGCACCTAATTTCTTTAGCCTACTGACTATGTCTGCGGCCTTATAAGCCGCGATGCCTCCGGTTATACCAACAGCTATCGTTTTTCCCTCAAGCAATTTCATACCCCTTTTATTATTTAATACCTTCCCGTGTTCTTTTATAGGTTACCTTTCCTTCATATATCTCTTGCACTGCCGTGGTAACTGGTTTCCCGGACTTTACGGTGCTTTTAGGTTCCGACCCGCTCACCAGTTGTCTGGCCCTTTTAGCCGTCTCTACTACCAGCGTATACCTACTATCAACCTTCGTTATTAGTTCATCTATGGGTGGATATATCATCTTTATTATTTTCCTCCTCTCAAAGATGCGAATAAATCCTTGTTCCTGCTTACCTTGCATTTTTCCGCAGTTATTATTGCCTTTATCTTTTCGGAAGCATTTCTGACCGAATCATTTACCACTACATAATTGTACTGGCTGCAGTATTCAAGTTCGCCGAAGGCGCTATTGAACCTGGTCTTAAAGGTCTCCTCAGTCTCGGAACCCCTCTTTATAATCCTCTGCTTGAGTTCATCCATGGAAGGGGGAACAATAAATATAAATATACCGTCCTTGTAGGTCTCCTTCACCTGCAACGCGCCCTGAATATCTATCTCCAGCAGCACATCCCGTCCACTATTCAGCATGTTAAGGACATATTCCTTGGGGGTACCGTAATAGTTTCCGTATACCTGGGCATGTTCCAGAAATGCATTGTGTTCCTTCATATCCAGGAACTTTTCCTCGTCTATGAAAAAATAGCTCTTCCCATCAGTCTCTCCCGCCCGGGGCCGCCTAGTTGTTGCTGATACGGACAGGTGCAGGTCCTTGCATTCCTTCATCAATGCCCTGCACACCGTACCCTTGCCTGCACCGGATGGCCCGGATATTACTATCAACAATCCCTTGGAGCCCATGCTCAGTCCTCTTCTACTTGGTAGTCGCTCTTGGTATTAAGTCTGTGTGCAACGGTCTCCGGCTGTACTGCAGACAGGATTATGTGGTCGCTGTCGGTAATAATAACCGCCCTGGTCCTTCTGCCATAGGTAGCATCTATCAACATACCCCTGTCCCTGGCTTCCTGTATAATACGTTTTATGGGTGCAGATTCGGGACTTACGATGGCAATCAACCTACTGGCAGATACTATATTTCCAAAACCAATGTTTATTAATTTCATGTTCATTTTTCATTCCTCCCGTTTTTTACTATTCTATATTTTGTACTTGCTCCCTGATCTTCTCCAATTCTGTCTTTATGCCAACCACCATGTTTATAATGTCTATATCACCGGATTTGGAGGCTATTGTATTGACTTCCCTGTTCATCTCCTGGATGATAAAATCCAGCTTCCTTCCCACTGGCTCATTGCTTTCCAGGGCAGACCGGATTTGGATTAAATGGCTGTGAAGCCTGGTAAGTTCTTCGGTAATATTGCTCCTTTCCGCAAAAAAGGCTACCTCGTTTACCAGCCGTGCCTGGTCCAACTCAACCTGGCCTATAAGTTCCTGTATTCTTTTATTTAACTTATCCCTGTATTCCTTTACTATCTCAGGGCTCCTCTTATCTATTGCATCAACCATGGCCTCAATGGCATCCAGGCGCATTATTATGTCATCCTTCATTTGGCTGCCCTCCCGGCTACGCATTGCTATAAGGTTGTCCAGGGCTTCATCCAGGGCCGAAAAAATAATACCCCTTAAGGCATCCTCGTCTTCCGGCACTTCCTCCACATTTATTATATCCGGGTACTGGGCTATTGTTTGAGCATCCAGTTTCAATTCGGCGTTATAATGATCGGCAATATGCTTTAAGACCTTTATATACTCCCCGGCCAGGGAACCATTGACCGATAGTTTCTGGGGCTGACTGCAGCCATTCCTAAAATTTATGTATACTTCTATCCTGCCCCTAAACACCAGTTTTTGCACGTGTTTTTTTATGTCTTCTTCCAAGAAGTTTAAGTGTTTGGCCATCCTGATGTTAAAGTCCGTATACCTGTGGTTGAGGGTCTTTATCTCTACCACCACTTCCCGGTCACCCGACCTTTTTTCACCCCGCCCGTAACCGGTCATGCTTTTTAGCATTATAAAACCATTCCTTCCATAACCATTATACATTATTATTGTTCCATATTATAAATTTTAGCCTCAAAAAACCTTATTTATAATAATTAACCTTTTATTTTTATTATGATACAACTTAATGCTTATTTTTACAACAGATATTTTGATATTTTTGCTTACTTTTAATTTTTAGACTCAGGTGATATACTGTTAAAGACAGCTGTGATATACTGTTAAGAACAGCCTGGGTCAGAGTTTATCACCGCTGTCATACTACATAAGGAGGATAATCATGGCACTGGACGGAATAGCAATAAGCTGTCTTGCCGCACAGTTTAAAGATACAATTATTGACGGCCGTATTGACAAGGTATACCAACCGGAACCGGATGAAATCACCCTTAGCGTAAGGACCAGGACCGGCAGCCATCGTATACTGTTGTCAGCCAGTTCAAACAACCCAAGGCTTTACATAACCCGCCGGGATAGGACCAATCCGGCTGAAGCGCCGCTATTTTGCATGCTGCTTAGGAAACACATCCAGGGTGGGAGGATAAGGGACATAATTCAACCTGATTTTGAACGGATCGTCGAGTTTTCCATAGATGCTGTGGACGAACTCGGTCAGGTTTCCACCAAAAGGCTGATTATCGAGATCATGGGCCGCCATAGCAATATAATACTGGTCAACAGGGACGGTACTATAATAGATGCCATAAAGCGTATAAGCTCTACTGTCAGCAGGGTAAGGGAGGTATTGCCGGGCAGGACCTATAACCGTCCACCTTCCCAGGGTAAGGCTAATCCCCTGACGGCGGACAAGGCCGCTGTCCTTGCGCTGCTGTCCGGGCATAAGAATAGGGGCGATATTGCCAAGCATATAATGAACAGCTTCACCGGCGTATCTTCGGTCACCGCACGGGAGATAGTTTTTAGATGCCTCCAACGGGATGTGGAAAACAGCTGCCTAACAGATGATGACCTGCTGGGATTGGCAGAGGGTTTTATAAAGTTTTTTGATGAAATTAAAAAGGAGTCATACTCACCTTGCATTGTACTGGATGAACAGGGCCGGCCTAGGGAGGTTTCAGCGGTGGCACTGGAGCATATGTACCCCCTTGAACAGACCCGGTTCCAAGACATAAGCATGGCCCTGGAAACCTTCTACCATAACAGGGACAGGATGGACCGTATCAAACAAAAGACCGCATCTGTTTTAAAAACGGTTAACACCCACCTGGACAGAAGCCAAAAAAAGCTGGGTAAACTCCTTGACGAACTAAACAGCGCAAAGGACGGCGGTATATACAAGCTATATGGAGAATTAATTACCGCTAACCTCTACAGGATACCGACCAAAGCTAGTACCATTGTATTGGAAAACTTTTTCGACAACATGGAACCGGTGGAGATTCCCCTTAAGAACAACCTGACCCCTGCTCAAAACGCCCAGAGGTATTTCAAAAAATATAATAAGTGTAAAACCGCGGTCAATGAATTGACAAAACAGATAAAGGCGTCTAGGGAGGAAATAGCCTATCTCGAAGGACAGGTGGACAATCTGGGCAAGTGCACCCATGAGCTGGAGGTAGAAGAAATCAAAGAAGAATTGGCCGGTCTGGGGTATATAAGAAAAGGCCCGGCCAAAAAACGCACCGGCGCCCAAAAAAAGAGCATGTCCACGCCTATACATTATATAACCAGCAGCGGTAGGCATATATATGTGGGCAAGAACAACAAACAGAACGATTACCTGACCCTGCAGCAGGCACGGCCACAGGATCTGTGGTTCCATGTTAAGGATATCCCGGGTTCCCATGTGATACTCAAAGCAGAAGATACCAAGCCCGACGAGGACCTGTTGGCGCTGGCGGCCATGATAGCCGCCTTTTATAGCAAGGCCCGCTACTCGTCCAAGGTAGCGGTGGATTATACTTTGAAAAAATATGTAAAAAAGCCCAGGGGGGCCAAGCCGGGTATGGTAATTTATGAAAACCATAAAACATTATATGTAACCCCTGACGAGAAGACAATCAACAGTTTGGCAAGACCTGAACCCCTTTGAAATTGTAAGCGATTAACTCACAAGCCTTATTAGGACATTGGCTATTATGCCTTTAGCTGCCCTCAACCCTTTAACTGCTTTATCCCGCGGCTGCCGGGTTTCACCAAGGGAATACCGCCCTGTCGGCACAGGGGACACTCATCACTGCTGTAGGATTGTACTTCCATCCGGATAAGGGAGAAACTGGGTACCCCAAAATCTACCCTGCCCCCGCTTCTGTCAACGACGGAGGACACTGCCACCACCCGGCCGCCGGCATTCTCTATAAGGTTTATTACCTCCTTGACGGAACCGCCGGTAGTCACCACATCCTCCACTACCAATAACCTTTCACCGGGTTGTATTTCAAAACCCCGCCGGAGGGTCATGATACCTTCTTCCCTTTCGGCGAAAATGTTTTTTACCCCTAGGGCCCTGCCCATTTCATAGGAAAGAATAATCCCGCCTATGGCCGGACCTATTACCAGGTCGACGTCTATCCCTGCGTCCTTTATTTCTTCGGCCAACTGTCGGCATATTATCTCCGAATGCTTAGGATATTGGAACACCTTTGCACACTGTATGTATCTATCGCTGTGGCGGCCGGAGGTCAAAAGAAAATGCCCCTCCAGCAGGGCGCCGGTGTTTTTGAACATATCTATTATCTCTTCCCTTGTCAACTTTGATCACAACCTTCCGTATTTTTTAATCCTTTATCCCATACTTTTATCTAATACACTTATCCAGTATTTTTTCTCAACACTTCTCGATATTGTGCTCAAAATGCCTATCATATCATTAATAACACCTGTTATATCTTTTTTAACGCCTATCATATCTTATATACCTATTATTACGAATTGCTTCTATGTCGTATGATTGGCATATAGTCATGCGCTATCATATCTTTATAATGCCTATTATCTCCCTAATATCTCTTATACCAGCCGACGCCATGTATTCTTCCAGACCCTCCAGCACCCGGACACAGGCATCGGGATAAACGAGGTTGGCGGTACCCACGGCAACCGCACTGGCCCCTACCATCATGAACTCCACTGCGTCCCTGCCATTCATTATACCGCCCATACCTATGACGGGTATATCCACACTATTGCATACCTGCCATACCATGCGCAGGGCTATGGGCTTTATAGCAGGGCCGGACAAGCCACCGACGACGTTTTTGAGTACCGGGCTTTTTTTGTCTATATCCACCGCCATGGCAGTTATGGTATTGATAAGGGACAGCCCGTCGGCACCCCCCGCCTGGGCAGCCCGGGCAATGGCCGCTATATCCCCGACATTGGGCGATAATTTCACCACAAGGGGATATTGGGTTCGTTTTTTTACGGCTGAGGTAATATCCTCCACCATGGTCGGCTGCGTCCCAAAGGCAATGCCGCCTTCCTTTACATTGGGGCAGGATATATTAAGCTCCAGCATATCTATCCCGGTACCGTTGAGCCTTTCCGCCAATAGGCAGTACTCTTCAACGGTATTACCGGCAATGTTCACTATAATACGGGTATCGTACCCTTTAAGCCACGGAAGCTCATGGTCTAAAAAATGCTCAACGCCAGGGTTTTGCAGACCCACACTGTTGATGATACCCGAAGGCGTCTCCACTATCCTGGGAGGGGGGTTGCCCTTCCTAGGCTCCAGGGTCACGCCCTTTACCGATATACCGCCCAGCCTGTTAAGGTCCATATAACCCTGGTGTTCCCTGCCATAACCGAAGGTGCCCGAGGCGGCTATCACCGGGTTTTTAAAGGTTATCCCCGCTATGTCAATGGTTGTATTGGTATCCATTTAATCCAGCACCACCCTTTGTCCGTCAAATACAGGCCCCTCACAGCATACCCGTTTGTATTGCCAGTCGTCGGTCCGTCCGATCTTGCAGGCACATGTCATACAGCTGCCCACACCGCAGCCCATCTTCTCCTCGATACTAAACCGGCTGGCCAGCCCAAACCGGGCGCATAACCGTTGTATTGCCTTGAGCATTGCAGTGGGACCGCAGGCAAAGACCATGTCCGGCCTTATATCCACCAGCCTTTCACTGAATATATCGGTTACCAATCCCCTATGGCCCTTGCTTCCATCCTCGGTGCATATATATACCCTGTCCATAAAACCGGCGGCATCACCCAAGGGGAACGTGCTACCGGCGTCCCGCCAGCCGAATATGCCGGATACCGACAAATTTTTGTAATAACGGGCGGCATACAACAGCGGTGCTACACCCATACCACCGCCTATCAGCAGCAGGTTCTTAACGCTTTTGTCCAATGAAAGACCGTTGCCCAGAGGCCCCAGTGCATCCACCCCATCACCGGCCTTTAACTTGGACAGTTCAAAGGTGCCCGGCCCCTTTATCAGGTATATGATATCCATAATTCCCGTGGAGGGATGTACATCGCTTATGCTGATGGGCCTTCTGAGGATAAGGCCATGGTGGTCTGCACACGGCTTAATATGAAGAAACTGTCCGGGCAGTACCTCTCCTTCCGGTTTAATACCCGAAATGCCCATCCTCTTTATATTTGTACCCACATAATCGTTATACTCAACTCTACATATAGTGCCCGTCATGATCTGTCACCTATTTCCCTTAAATTAATGGGCTCAATGTTTTGAATGTCCATATTCCTTTCCAGGCACTGTACCAGTACCGCTGCGGTATCAAGGGAGGTAATGCATGGTATGGCACTTTCCACCGATGCCCGCCTTATTTTAAACCCGTCCCGCTGGGGCTGACGGCCCCGGGTGGGTGTATTTATCACCAGAGCGATCTCACCGCTAAAGATCATATCCAGTATCCGGTTGCTGCCCTCCTTAAGCTTGGGCACCACATTGGTGGGTATATGGTTATAGTTAAGGACATGGGCTGTGCCGCTGGTGGCTATAAGTTCATATCCCAACTTAGAAAACCTCTCGGCTATGCTTATAAGCTCCTGCTTATCTATATTGGCCACCGTCATCAAGATCTTGCGCCTCTCTTTACCGTCAAGCTTCATACCGGCCGCCGTTAAACCTTTAAACAATGCCTGGGGCAGTGAGCGGGCCATGCCCAGCACCTCTCCCGTGGATTTCATTTCCGGTCCCAGGCTTATCTCTGTATCAGGCAGCTTATCCATGGAGAAAACCGGCACCTTTACGGCAAATATGTCCTTGTCGGGATATAAGCCTGTACCGAATCCGGCCTCCTTTAGTGTATGGCCCAAAACCATTCTGGTTGCCAGGCCCACCATCGGCACACCGGTCACCTTGCTGAGATAGGGCACCGTCCGGCTGGACCGCGGGTTTACCTCTATTACATAAATCTCGTCGTTATATATTACAAACTGGATATTTACCAGGCCTATAACCTTCAGCTCCAAGGCAATCCTTCGAGTGTACTCTTCTATTTTCTTTCTTTGGCCAGGGCTAAGGCTGACGGCGGGATATACCGATATACTGTCCCCGGAATGGACCCCTGCCCTTTCGATATGCTCCATGATACCGGGTATCAAGACTTCCTCTCCGTCACAAACAGCATCCACCTCTATTTCCTTACCCACCAGGTATTTGTCAATCAATACCGGGTGCTCCTGTTCCACCCTGTTGACAATGTCCATGTAGTTTTTTACCTCTTCCACTGAATGGGCTATTTCCATGCCCTGACCGCCTAGCACATAGGAAGGCCGTACCAGTACCGGAAAGCCCAGCTTTTCCGCCCCCTCCACCGCCTGTTGGGTGGTGGTAACGGTAATGCCTTTGGGCCTTTTTATACCTAATCGCGAAAGGAGTTTATCAAATTCCTCCCTGTCCTCGGCATCGTTTATGGATGAGGGGCGGGTACCTAGGACCCGTACCCCGGCCTTGTCCAGGCCCTGGGTCAGCTTTATCGCCGTCTGACCACCGAACTGTACCACTACACCCTTGGGCTGCTCAAGATCTATTATATTCAGCACGTCCTCCAGGGTAAGGGGCTCGAAATACAGCTTGTCCGAGGTATCAAAATCGGTGCTCACCGTTTCCGGGTTATTGTTTATTATTATTGTCTGATACCCCAGGTCACGGGCTGCCCATGCACAGTGGACACAGCAATAGTCAAATTCTATGCCCTGGCCTATTCGAATGGGACCGGAACCCAGGACCACCACTTTCTTTGTGTCAACCGGCCGTGATTTGTTGGTCCGGTGGTAAGTGGAGTAATAATAGGGGCTGGCAGCGGAGGCATTGGGCACATGAACATCTACCATCCTATAGCCAGGGTATAGACCCATGCCCTGGCGTATTGCCCGTACCTTATCTTCGGGCACCCGGTGCCACTTGGCAATAGCCCCATCGGAAAAACCGGCCTTCTTTGCCCGGTCCATCAATCGCCGGTCTATTGTATCCAGGTCGCAGGCCTTGATTTCTTCCTCCAAGTCTATAATATCCTTGATTTTATTGAGAAAGAATTTATCTATCATGGTCCACTGATGGATATCGTCAGTATCCATACCCCTTCTGATGGCTTCCGCCACCAGGAACAACCGTTCATCGTCCACCGACTTGATACTGTCCACCAGTTGCTCATCCTTCAGTTTTTTTAAGTCCTCCCTGTCCAGGGATAAATATCCCAATTCCAGGGAACGCACCGCCTTAAGCAGGCTCTCTTCAAAGGTATTACCTATGGCCATTACCTCACCGGTGGCTTTCATCTTTGTACCCAGACTCTTTTGGGCCATTATAAACTTATCAAAAGGCCACTTGGGTATCTTGGTCACCACATAGTCAAGCTGGGGTTCAAAACCGGCAAAGGACCTACCGGTTACCTTGTTTTCCATCTCATCTAAGGTGTAGCCTATGGCGATTTTTGTGGCTATCCTGGCTATGGGATAGCCGGTGGCTTTGGAAGCCAGGGCGCTGGACCTACTGAGCCTGGGGTTTACCTCTATCAAGAAATAGTCATCCGTCCGGGGATGGAGGGCAAACTGAACATTGCACCCACCCTCTATGGCCAGCTCCTTTACTATATCGAAGGAGGCCGTCTTGAGCATCATGCACTGCTTTGGGGTCAGGGTTTGGGATGGTGCCACTACGATACTGTCACCGGTATGGACACCTACCGGGTCAAAGTTTTCCATATTGCACACGGCTATACAATTGCCCTTGCTATCCCGGATTACTTCGTATTCTATCTCCTTCCACCCGGCAACGGACTTTTCGAGCAATACCTGGTTGACCCTGCTGGCTCTCAAGCCGTCCGCCGTGACCCTCTCCAGTTCTTCCATGTTGTATACGCTCCCGCCCCCGGTACCGCCCAGGGTATAGGCCGGCCTTACCACAAGGGGAAAACCGGCGGATAGGGCAAAATGTCGGGCCTGGTCAAGGTCCTTTACGATAACGCTTTCGATGACCGGCTGATGTATTGCTTCCATGGTGGTCTTAAAGGATTCCCTGTCCTCAGCCTTTTTTATAGTGGTCATGGAAGTACCCAGCAGCCTTACCCCTTCCCTGTCCAAGAAACCGTCCTCGGCCAGCTCCATGGCTAGGTTCAAGCCGGTCTGTCCACCCAGGGTGGGTAGTATACTGTCCGGCCTTTCCTTCTTTATAATGCTTTTTACCACCTCCGGGGTCATGGGTTCAATATATATGTTTTGTGCAATACCGGTATCGGTCATTATGGTGGCCGGGTTGCTGTTTATCAGCACAACTTCTATGCCCTCTTCCGTCAATGCCTTACAGGCTTGAGTCCCTGCATAGTCAAACTCGGCAG
>JBMNSO010000050.1:0-11435 GCA_050945235.1 Mahellales bacterium | reverse complement strand
TACTGGATATAATACAATATTATCTTTAACTGTGTAACAGGGTTGGGAGTGTAATAATGGACTTTACTAGTATTTTAAATACCGAAACACCCGTTCATTTTATAGGAATAGGCGGTATAAGTATGAGCGCCCTGGCTGAAATACTCCTGGGCCAAGGATACAAAATAACAGGTTCGGATATAAGGGAATCAGCTATCACCAGCAGACTTCGACATAAGGGTATAAAGATTTACATAGGTCACAATGAAAGCAATGTAATCCATGCAGGCCTTGTGGTGTATACTGCTGCCATAAAAGATGATAATCAAGAACTCATGAAAGCAAAGGCAATGGGTATACCATTGATGGACAGGGCCACACTACTGGGTCTTATAATGAAACAATATAAGTATAGTATTGCAGTATCCGGTTCCCATGGGAAAACCACTACTACTTCACTGCTCTCTGTTATACTGAATGATGCATTATTGGACCCAACAGTATTAATAGGAGGTGAGGTAGATGCCATTGGCGGAAACGTCAGAATTGGCCAAAGCCCCTATTTTATTACAGAAGCCTGTGAATATGTGGAAAGCTTTCTTAAATTTTTCCCATATATAGGAGTTATACTAAACATCGACGCTGACCACCTTGATTATTTCAAAAGTATAGATCATGTGGCCAATGCTTTTTTAAAATTTGCCAAACTCATACCTGAAGAGGGTTACGCAGTGGTTTGCTATGATGATATAAAGGCCGCGGAAATCGCAGACAAATTAACATGTAATGTAATAACCTACGGCATAAATAAGAATAGTAAATGGATGGCAAGGAATATAACCTTTAATGATACGGGCAATACTACCTATGATCTTTATTATAAGGGATCCTTTATGGATAAAATATCCCTAAACATTCCAGGTACCCATAACATTTATAATTCTTTAGCAGCCATAGCAGTGGCCAGGATATTTGATATCAATTTTTCATCTATCAAAAAGAGCTTACTATCCTTTAATGGCACCCATAGGCGATTTGAGTTCAAGGGCAGTATTAATGGTATAAAAATCATAGATGACTATGCCCATCATCCTACTGAGATTAAGGCTACCCTGGAAGTTGCAAAAAAGCTCAAGGCCAATAATGTATGGTGCATATTCCAACCCCACACATACACCCGCACCCAAAAGCTTTTCAATGAATTCGCAGCAGCCTTTGGCAATGCGGATAAGGTTGTTATTGCTGATATATATGCAGCACGGGAAAAAGACCCTGGCACAATTAATTTGAATAAACTGGCTGATTCAATAAGCAAAAATGGCACACCGGCGGTATATATAGATTCGTTTAAGGCAATAGAGAATTATATAACCCAGGAAACCAAACCCGGCGATTTGGTGTTGACTGTAGGAGCCGGAGATGTTTATAAGGTGGGTGAACATATATTAAATAGGGAAAGCAAACAGGGTCAAAGAACCCATCGGTTGGGAACCAAAGGAAAGAATTAAAAAAAGTAGCATAGCTACTTTTTTTAATACCTCCCACAAACCGCTCTTAATATATATCTTGAAAGGAGCAATATGCTTAACGTGCCTAGCGTCGTATGTATACCGGCTATAATCCTGTTTAAAGACCACAATCCCTGAAAAATTCCGGTGAAATTCCCGGTAATAAACGGATAAAACATAAACCCGAAGATAATGGTTATAGTAATGGAAATAATCGTCCATCTAAAGGGCAAGCCGTTGGTCTCAGCGCCTCCTCTAATAATCCAGATTTCCTCATTTATCCCGTCAACGGTAAAATATCTATTCTTTAACTGTTCTATCATCCCTCTGCTTTTTTCAAAATCGGCATAACCGGATACGGTAGCCAGTTCTTCAATAAAGCTGAAGAACATAGTTTCATCTATACAAGCTCCCAGTATGTAATCCTCTAGCCTATCTATATTATATTTATCGTTATATCCGTTCTTTACCAGATGGGTTTTTAGCTGACTGATATAATCCTTATCCCGGGCACCGGGTGCGTTAACAACTCCACATAATATAGATACATCGTACAACTTGTCCAACAATTCTACACGCTCTTCCACCGAATCAGAACGGAAAATTGCTGCAAGTATCTCCCCATGCAAGATATTGATATTAGAGTCGCCATTATCCTTGAGTAAAGATATAAATCCAGGTTTAGCTTTCCTTAGCTTTTTTCTTGCGTCATCCACCTTAGAAAATGCAAATATATTGCCAACAACCAGTATGCCCAGGACAGCGGCTAGTGAAATTGATACGACCCCCATCAATGACTGCAAAGCCTCAACTTCAAAAGCGGGCAAAAGAAAATACCACCATGCTGCTAATACTATTATTAAAAGGATAAAAATGACCGTAAATGTGCTACCAAAGGCTGCATAAGACGATTTCTTATTTTTAACGGCACTCATACGATTTATTCCCTCCTTTACTTGATTTACATTATATTATTCTATGAACAAGAGGGAAATCCTTCTAATTTTTCTATTATTTATTGAAATCCTTTTTATAATGTTTATTAAATCATCAACTTATTTATTGGTACCCTATCATCGGTACCACAGTTGTCACACCTAAATAAATGGACGCAGGTCTGTTCCTGAATCCCTTGGTACTCTATGGGGAGATTTATGATATCCTGGTCCTGATAAGGACTATAAGGTCCAAAATAATCCTGCAGTGCACCCATTTCCTTCATGTAGCTCCCACATTGAGAACAAAATCTTTCGTACTTTTCAAGGCCATTACATACCGGACATATCCTATCCATATACCCACCTTACCTCATTGTTTGTTCATAGCTTATATTGCCCTTTTTTTTTAATATATATAAAAAAATACAAATCTACACTTAACCAAAACAAAAGGGTCATCACATAGACCCTTTTGCCGTGCTGGAAATGCTTTTTTGTTTTATCAACTTTTAATAACCTGCAGCCTTCCTTACCATTGCCTGATGTTCAGTATCTATTTTATCAGTATTGTGGGTTCGGCTGTTTAAAAAGTGTATATCAAAATGTCCATTAAAATTATTATTTGTTATGAACTCAATATCATGGGGCATGGCAGTAGCCGAACCTGCAATCTTTCTGTTGCCTATAACGACTACAACCGCCCTTCTTTCCCAGCTCCATTTATTGCCCCAAATTTTGTACATAATAGCAGTATCCTGGGCAGTTAATGGTTCAACATCGGCATGGGACGCGCCAATGGTGCGCTTGGCCTTAAAACTCATTCCGGTATCCAGATCCACTATTGTAGCAATACATCCTATGGGAAAAACGTATTGGGCCCCTGTCCACCAATCGAGATACTCACCAAATTTTTCGCCCTTTCTTGGCAGTTCGGGTATATTATATACAGGTATCTTAAGCTCTTGTCCCACATATAATACACTGTTCTGTGAAAGGTTGTTCAGCTTCAGGATTTCTGCCATGGGCACCCCATATTTTATACTGAGATCCCAAGCATTATCTCCCGACTTTACCTTATGTATTATATAGTTTTTTGCAGCTGAATTCCCACCCCGTGACGGATCCGATTGTCCAGGAATTATTAAACGATCGCCCACATATAATATAGAGCTGGCGGATTTATTATTGGCCTTTATAATATCGGCCATGGGAACGTTATATTGCTGACTGAGCTTCCAAAAGGTGTCCCCGGCTTTCACCACATGAATCCTTTGTCCGGCTCCACTACCTCCGCCAATATCAGATGCCGATTTGGATGGTATAATCAATTTCTCACCAACATAAATTATAGAAGAAGCTGTCTTATTATTGGCGCTGATTATATCAGCCATGGGGACATTATACTGCTGACTTAGCTTCCAAAAGGTATCTCCGGCTTTGACAATGTGAACCTTGGTTTGGGTGGAAAGTAATTCATTCATTTTCCCCCTTGTGATAGGCCCAATATTGCCTGTGGTACTAATGCCATAATCCCTTTGGAAGTCCATTACCGCTTTTTTGGTGACCGGTCCGAAATATCCCGTGGAATCCACTTTAAAGTAACCCAAACTTTTTAGCAGATCCTGGGCCTGACGCACATCCTCACCGCTCATACCTTCAACCAAGTTTCTGGTAAAGGCAGCTTGAGCCATACTGGTTGAAGTCCCCAGCAGTAACAGGGCAACAACCACTAATACAGTAACCCTTAACACCTTTTTGTTCAATTTTATTCTCCTCTCTCCATTTGCCTACGGGGTTAGTTGACGGATTCGGGTAGAGAGTATACCCTACTGCTTAGCAGATTCACCCCAATTTATTTCCCCCGTTTTCATATTTTGAAATTCGGCACCCAGCACGGTAACTTTAGTATAATATAGCAAGGTATAATTTTATAGCTGTATTTTGTGGTATTGTTGCTTACATATTCCAGGAAACAGGCATGGTCATCTAATGCTATCTATCATCGACAGAATCTCGTCTTCAGACTGCTCATCCGCATTTATCATCAGTACAAATTTATTATTGCCGCTGGTGAACAATTGGTTAACATTTGGCTTATAGCTACCATTTACCATGGACGGTGAATATAAGATGGCATCAATTGCCTCCAAGGTATTATCAATATCAACTACCCTATAACCCTTACCGGTTAATCTGTAACTCAAATGTTGCAGTCCGTCCTGTACGGCAATGACTTTTGTCAATATCGATCATCCCTTCTCTATATAATTTGAATTAGTATTCCCATTACCTCTGTTAGTATTATAAAATTCAAAATGGGCTTCCTTTGTCATGGGATGTCTTTTATTGTAATCAAATATTATGTACAGCTTTTCCTTGGCAGGCTGACTTTTAATATCCCTTAGAATTGTTGAGAGATCATATTGAAAGACCTTGATATTCAAATGTTTTTTTAATTCCTTTATTGATGGGCCCTTGCCTTCTGAGGATTGGGGTTGGTAAAGACCCGCTTTCTGAAGGATCATATTA
Organism: Mahellales bacterium; assembly: GCA_050945235.1. Lineage (GTDB taxonomy): Bacteria > Bacillota > Clostridia > DUOD01 > DUOD01 > DUOD01. The sequence continues at coordinate 6,481 of JBMNSO010000050.1, read as the reverse complement.
AATGTTCCCTTATCCACCGAATAATCGTACTTCAGACCCGGTATGTTCCCTTCTGCCCTATAATATAGGAAATACTGAAACAGGACTACGTCCTGAAACAATTCAATATCTTCATTTATATTCCGACGGTAAAATTTCATCAGCAAATAATAAAGGCTTTGTTGTGAATGATTCCTTAGCTGATATCCTTGTGCATACCAAAAATCCGAAAGCTGGTCATAAAATTCAAAGGGTTGGGTATAAAAACGTTGGATAATAAAATCCAACACATAATTAAACCTGTTGGAATTATAGAATTTTTCTATCATATCCTCTACTTTTTTGAGCTTCAGTATTTCGGCATAGGATATATATTTATTTTCCATTACCTGATAGGGTGGTTTTTGTGAAAAAATATACCCGTGCTTGGAAGCGTTTTCCCGCAAACTACTACCCTTTAATAGTTTCAAAAAACCCAGATGAATCTTTTCCGGTTTTAAATTATACGTAAAGTTAAAGGATTGTTTAAACTGTCCGTACCCTTCAAAGGGGAGCCCGGCTATCAAATCCAAATACTGTCTTACTTTGCCGGTTTCCTTAACCCGTTTAACCCTTTCCTTAATCCTATACAAATCGGTAACCCTGTTTATCTCCTTTAATGTTTTATCCCCTATGGATTGAACACCTACTTCAAATTGAAATATACCGGCGGGTGCCGGCTTGAGCAGGTTTATAGCATCATCCTCCAATAAATGAGCTGCCATTTCAAAATGAAACGATGTTTGTCCCCCTTGATTTATGATGTGACCAATTATTGATTTAAATCTATCGGGGTGACAGTTAAAGGTTCTATCAACAAACTTAACCTGCTTCAACCCCCGTTTAATTATTAAATCCAATTCCTTCTTTACCCTTTCTAAGGGAAAAAACTTTACCCCATGGGTTAAGGAAGAAAGACAATAGGAACAATTATATGGGCAGCCCCTTGAGCTTTCATAATACAGGATCCTATCCCCTAAATTTTCGATGTAATCCATTAAAAACTCAGGTATATCATTAACAACATCTACCGGCTGCGCCATCCCCTGATCTATAATTCTATTGCCGTTCCTGTATACCACACCTTTTATACCGCTGGTACTGCCTATTCCACTATATATGTAATCAACAAGTAATGGGAAGGCCACTTCACCCTCTCCCCTAATTATAAAATCGACAGCCGGCACCTGATCCATTAACATGCCGGCTTCATAGGATACCTCCGGACCACCAAAAACAAATACTGTATCCTTCATGACCTTTTTTAAATCGGTTACTATATCAACTATTTGCTGTATATTCCATATATAGCATGAAAAGGCCATAATATCCGGTTTGTTGTCAAATAATTGACCCTTTATGAAATCAGGGTCATCGTTTATTGTATATTCTAGTATTTCTATCTGAGTACCGGGTACTTTTTCCCGGCAACAGCTTTTTAAATAGAACAAAGCCAGGTTCGAATGAATGTACTGAGAATTCAATCCGACTAATAATATCTTCATAATTACACCCCTGCATGATTTCTTCATTAACATATGCTCTTAAAAACTCATATTATATTATAGCCCATTACAAACTTTTATGGAGGAATAAAATGAATAAGCTTATGGAGTTATTTAACGATAATACTTTTCAGGATATGGTTAAGAGCAAAAAAATCACTTTCATTGATATAATTTCTATCCTCCTACTATTAAGTAGTCGCGGTATTGAATATCGCCTTTTCTTTACCCCGGCCAGCAACAGTTCCTTTGCCGAGCTTACTATTACCTTTAATATCAGTCCTACTATTGAGGTTTCATTAAGATTTCAAATTGTTTAATGTATCTTCTTGTAAAATTTTCATAGGATATAAATGCGTACACTATTACATTTTTGCATAATATAAGATACAATTAGAGAAAGTCTATTTGAAAGGAAGTTTTTAGCATGGAAGATGAAAGGGATATTGTTGTGTTTACCAATGAAGAAGGAGACGAAATAGGGTTAGAAGTTATAGATTACTTCACCCACGAAGACCAGGAATATGCAGTACTTATAGACCCTGATGCAGCAGGAGATGAAATGGAGGATGACAGCACCGGGTGTGGCTGTGACTGCGAGTGTAGCGAGCAGGAACTCTATATAATGAAGGTCCAGGTAAATGATGATATGGAAGAATTCTTACCGGTAGATGAGGACAAATTTGAAGAACTTACGGAAATTGTAAAACAACGCCTTTGTGAAGAGTGTGACGAGGAATAAACCCAACAAAATCCATTGACGTTCCCTTTTGGGAACGTCAATGGATTTTGTATTATATCAATATAACAAGGTTTTATATTTTCATTATACTCTTTGCCAGTTCTACCCATTGGGCAATACGGTTTATATCCCTTCCTAAATCGTATACATCCCTAACTATCAACTCCACACATCCATAGGCCTTTGTAGATTCATACGTATCCTTTAGATCCTTTTTAGCAAACTCCCAGTCAGGGCTACTACCGCTTATGTGAGCGGGAACGGGTTTTCTACAATACACGTAATCCTTGCCCAGCATTTCCGCTGCCCTGTAAAGATCACTCCAACCCGATATCGAAACGGTTCTTAAATTAGGAAGGGCTTTTTTAATATACTCGAATCTGTCGTCTATCCTCTCACAGCATCCATAATACGACAATCCGAACATATTGGTCACTTCGGCGATATAAGGAAGGAAAAATTCATTAAACATTTGAGGTGAGACACACACGGTTTCTTGGGATTCCGGCCATACCCACAGGTCTTTGAACTCTACTTCCTTTTGTGTTCCAACCATCGGTAAGTCGGATACATATCCATAACCAGAAGGCCCTGCGAACTGGTTATCGGTATTAAAATCCAGTAATCCCTCATCCTTCATCCAGTGATAGAATTGCAGTCTATCATCAGTTAAGTATCTCATCAGCCTATGGAGGGCATCGGGGTTATCATAGGGCCACATCATCATGTTGTCGTTGCCTATCAGCTTAAATGCATCCATGGTTATTCCTACGAAGTTATTACCGGTAAAGGGCGTAAAGCCCGGATCTGAAAAGAAATTATCGAAATTACCAACTTTAACAGGCATTATATCCCCAAACAGTTCTTCTAAAAGGGATTTTTGAATTTGTGTAGCTTGACGGTCAACCATAAAACTGCGCTTTTTCAACTTGTTTAGGTCGTCCGGTGTAGCTATCGGGAAATTTGACTTATATCCCATGGAATTCTCAGCATGATGCTCTATTATCTTAACCCCATAATCCGACCTCTCTATCATCCATGGTATACGGTAATACTCTTCCAGTACTATATCATCACCCAACTCTTCATATTGCCGTATTCCGTAAACAAAGGTCTTTTCAACATTTCTTAAAAACTCGTTCGCACATTCCAAGTCCTTATCTGTAACATATCCTGCTACTGAAAAGGTTTCGAATAATATCATTGGCCTTTCAGGTTTTAAATCCCTCAAACACTTCCACAGGCGTTTTCTTTCTTTCATTTCATCGCTTGCGGCGATTTCCTTCCATCGTTTGGCAAGCATTCTTAGTCTTTGTCTGTCCTTTTGAGATATTTTGTCTAATTTGATTGCCCTCTTGTCTTCGTTTTCATGTACATTGCTCATTACTGTGTATTCCATGCTTTCACCTCATTCTGCATCGCTATATTATGCTAACAATGGCTTTCCAACCATGCCTTATGCTTTCAATTATTGTAGCAAATAAAACATTCGTGGAAATTCTGCATCTTAAGATAAAGATTATTTTTTCAAGACCCCACTCCTGATGACGTCGATCAATACCGCCAGTATCAATACACTGCCGCTGACCACCATCTGGTAGTAGGCATTCACGCTTAAAAGGGTAAGACCGTTGTTAATAGTGGACAGGATTATTATACCAAGGATGGTGCCGGTTATCTTGCCCTTACCGCCCGACAGGCTGATACCGCCCAGTATTACCGCTGAAATGGTGGCCATCTCCGTACCCTGTCCGGCCTGGGGCAGGGCAGCACCCACCTGACAAGACAGTAAAAAACCTGCCAGTGCCGCCGTCAACGCACTTATAACAAAGGCGCCGTATTTCACCTTGCGGCTGTCAATACCCGACAGGTAGCTGGCGTGTTCATTACCGCCCACCATGTACACCTTACGGCCAAAGGAGGTATACTTTAAAATATAATAGGCAATAAGTACCACCACCGCTGCGATTATCGCCGAATAGGGGATAATCCCAAACAGACGGCCACGGCCCAGATCTATTAAGAAGGGGTCCTTTATCATGATGGTGGTATCGTTTATCAGCCAGGCGATGCCCCTGAAGATCTGCATGGTGCCCAGGGTGGTTATTATCGGGTTGATCTTAAATACCGAAATAATAGTCGCATTTATCAGGCCCATTACTATTCCCAGGATAAATACCATAATTACCAGCAGCCACCACGGCGCTCCGGTCAGTGAAAACATCGCAACCAATATCCCCGTTACCGCACCCACCGAGTTCTGGGAAATGTCCAGTCCACCCAGGATCATGGCTATGGTCAGACCCGCACCCCGGATGGCGGTGATGGATGCAAACAGAAAGATGTTCATCACGTTCTGGACCGATAGAAAGTGGGGTGAGGCAAAGGACAGAACGACACATATGATTATAAGCGCTATTAACAGGCTTAAGGTATTGCCCATCTCCGATACCTTAAATCCCCGACCTACTCCTTTCCCTGCTTTTGTTACGGTCTTTGTCATATCTAATTACCTCCTACAGCCATATGCAATATTTTCTTCTGCTCAAAGTCACTGCGCCATACTTCGCCCATTATCCTGCCGTCATGGAATACCACTACCTTATCAGCTATCCCCACCGTCTCCGGCAGCTCAGACGATACCATTATTATCGCTATACCCCGTCGGCACAGGTCCTCCATCAGCTTATACACCTCTACCTTGGCGCCTACGTCTATGCCACGGGTAGGGTCGTTTAAAATCAGTACCTTGGGATCGGTTAGCAGCCACTTGGCGATTACCACCTTCTGCTGGTTGCCGCCGCTTAATGAGTTCACCTCGGTGTACATGCTCGGTGTCTTTATTCCCAGCCGAGCGATCCACTCCCCGGCTACCTGGCGTTCCTTCCTGGCATCAATCGACATAAAACCTTCCAGTTCCTTTAAATAGGTAATGGTCAGGTTATCCTTCACCGAATGGATGAGCACCAGGCCATCCTGTTTACGGTCACTGGGTACATACGCAATGCCTAAGTCCTTGGCTTGGATGGGGTTGTCGATGGTCACCGCCTTGCCCTCTAAATATATCCGGCCACTATCCAGGGACTTTAGACCCAGAATGCCTTCCACCGTCTCTACACGGCCCGAGCCCTCCAGGCCAAACAGACCCACTATCTCCCCTTGGCGTACCTCAAAGCTTATATCACGGGCTATGTCGCAGCTTAAACCCTCTACCCGCAGCACCACATCGCCTACCTGCGTCTCGCCCTTAGGATACATATCCTTTATATCTCGGCCCACCATCAGGCCCACCAGTTCCTTGGTATCCGTCCGGTCTATATCCAACAGCCCCACACGCTTGCCGTCACGCATTACCTGGACTCGGTCCGCTATCTCGAATACCTCGTTGAGCTTGTGGGAGATATATATTATCGACACGCCCTGGCCCTTTAAATCCCTGATTAACTCAAACAAACGTCTGGTCTCCACTTCGTTTAACGACGAGGTAGGCTCATCCATTATCAATACCCTTACATCCCTTGATATCGCCCTTAGTATCTCCAGCATCTGTTTCTCCGCTACCGTCAGTTTGTTTACCTCGGTAAAGGGATGGTACTTTATATTAAAGGTCTTTAACAAGGCCTCGGTATCTTCCCTCAGTTTCTTATAGTTTACTCGCCTTAATACTCCCGTCAGGGGTATACGCTCCATAAACAGGTTCTCGGCTATGGTCATTTCGTCTAGGTAGTTCAGTTCCTGATATATGATGGATATGCCTATGTCCATCCGCTCTTTGGGTGTCATGTCGGGGTTTATGTCCTTACCATCCAGCATGATCCTGCCGGTGTCAGGACGATACGCTCCCGACAGTATCTTCATCAGGGTGGATTTGCCGGCACCGTTCTCGCCGATCAGCGCCAATACCTCACCCTTCCGTAACTCTAAGTCCACTTCGTCCAGGGCCAATACCCCCGGAAAGCGCTTGGTTATTCCCTTCATCTCTAATCTATATACACTATCCATAATTCCTCCATTTATATAAGCCTTTTTCTATATAGTGGAATAACATTTACAGGCCCAGTCTATTAATCAGGCTCTTTGGCTAGGGTAATGCCTATAACCATTCTCTATTCCTCGCCGTACATTATTTTCATGGGTTGTTTATCCTTCAACATAAACTTACTCTAATTAAGCCTGCAGACTGCTGCATCAACCTGTGCAGCAGTCTGCAACTTCA
>JBMNSO010000049.1:0-11663 GCA_050945235.1 Mahellales bacterium | reverse complement strand
ATAAGACCATAACCAAGGAAGTGCTGGAATCGGTGGGTATACCCGTGCCCAGGGGCGGTGTATGTACCACTTTAAGGGATGCAATTGAAATATGCAGTGATATTGGATATCCGGTGGTTATTAAGCCGGAAAACGGAAACCAGGGCAAGGGGGTATCCCTTAATATAAACAGCAGCGATGAGGTAAAGACCGCCTTTAAACTGGCCAAGAGGATAAACAAAAACGTTATTGTGGAGAAATATATACCGGGCAACGACTACCGAATCCTAGTGGTCCAGGACAGGGTGGTTGCGGTGGCCCAGAGGATACCCGCCCATGTGGTAGGTGACGGGTACCGCCCGGTTAAGGAATTGGTGTGCAGGGTGAATGAAAGCAAAGAAAGGGGAGAGGATCATGAAAAGCCCCTGACAAAGATCAAGATAGACGAAATAAGTCAAAACCTGTTGAAAAAACAGGGTCTTAGCCTGGACAGCATCCCGGCTAAGGGCCGTATTGTATATCTAAAACCCAATGCCAACCTCAGTACCGGCGGCATTGCCATAGACGTTACCGGTAAGATCCATCCCTATAATATAGAAATAGCCCTAAGGGCGGCCAGGGCCATAGGGCTGGATATCGCAGGTATCGATATATCCACCCCCAATATCGCTCTGCCTCTGTCGGAAACGGGGGGTGCAGTTATAGAAGTCAATGCCGCGCCCGGTATCAGGATGCACCATTACCCCTCCCAGGGCAAGGGAAGAAACGTGGGCAAGGCCATAGTGGACATGCTGTATCCGCCCCGTCAGGACTTTACCATTCCCATCGTATCGGTAACCGGGACCAACGGGAAGACAACCACCACCAGGATGATCAGCCATATAATAAGGGGTATGGGCTTAACGGTGGGTATGACCACCACCGGCGGGATTTTTATTAATGACAAATGTATATTAAAGGGTGATACCACCGGCTATGAAAGTGCCCGGATCGTACTCCAGGACAAGAGCGTGGAGGCGGCTGTACTGGAGACCGCCCGGGGAGGCATTATAAGATCGGGGCTGGGATATGACCTGGCCAACGTAGGGGTAATAACCAATATTTCCGAAGACCATCTCGGTATGGACGGTATCAATACCCTGGAAGAGATGGCATTTGTTAAATCTCTGGTGGTGGAAGCGGTAAGGGATGAAGGGTATTCGGTGTTAAACGCCGATGATCCCATGGTGGTATCCATTTCCCGCCGTGCCCGGGGCAGCATAATCTATTTTTCACGGTGCGAAAATAACATCATTGTACAAAAACACCTTTCCGATGGCAATACCTGTGTAGTAATAAAGGAGAACTTCATTACCGTTTTAAACGGGGATGCAACAACAAAGGTAATAGAGATAAAGCAGGTACCGGCTACCCTGGGCGGAAAATTAAAATACAATATTGAAAATTCATTGGCCGCAGTGGCAGCGTGCTGTGCCCTAAAAATACCGGTGGATATAATATCCAAGGGCTTGATGACCTTTTACACCGATGAACTGCAAAACCCTGGCAGGTTCAACATTTTTAACGTGGGCAATTTCAGGATAGTTGTGGATTATGGCCATAATAAAGCCGGATACAGGGCGGTCCTGGAGGGAGCAAAACAGATGGGGGCTACCCGCCTTGTGGGAATAATCGGTGTGCCCGGGGACAGGGACAACAGATTTATAATGGACATAGGCAAAATATGTGGAGAGATGCTGGACGAGATAATAATTAAGGAGGATATTGATACCAGGGGCAGGGTAGTAGGCGAGGTCAGCCGTCTGTTGGAAATGGGGGTAATATCCTCGGGCAAGCCCAGGAAGGCGGTCAAGATCATATTAAGGGAAGAGGAGGCGTTGAAACATGCCATGTACAATGCCCGACCGGGAGATATGATAATAATCTTTTATGAAAGGTTGGACCCTGTACTGGATATCATTAAAGGGTATTCAAACGCCATGGAACATACCTTACAAAAACGGGATTATATGGAGGCGCCCCTTATCAACTGAGGCTTATTAATTGAATTAACCTTAGGTTATTTAATTTGATTTGACTCTATATCTGTGATAAAATAAATTCAGTTATATCTAATTTTTCATTTTTTTAGCAAAAATAAACAAAAGAAAGGGGAGTAATCAATGGAGTTTGGATGGTTATCTATTCTGCCGCCGATTATCGCAATAGCCCTTGCACTGATAACCAAGGAAGTACTGGTATCGCTTTTTATTGGCATCTTTTCCGGGGTACTCATATTTACTAATTTCAATATTCTTGAAGCCTTTACCGGTACCTTTGGACTAATCTTTGAATCGGCCGGGGATCAATGGAATATGGCCATTCTGATTTTCCTGGCCTTCTTGGGCGGTTTGGTGGGCGTAGTAACCGCTGCCGGGGGATCCAGGGCGTACGGCGATTGGGCCAGTAAAAAGGTAAAAACCCGGAAGGGTGCCCAGTTGGCAACAATTTTATTAGGAATCGTAATATTTATCGATGATTATTTCAACAGCTTAGCAGTGGGTACCGTTATGCGTCCGGTTACTGACCGCCACAGGGTGTCCAGGGCAAAACTGTCCTACCTGCTGGACTCCACCGCCGCACCGGTATGTATACTTGCGCCGGTGTCCAGCTGGGCAGCCACCATCGTTAGCCACATAAGTGAAGCCAACGTTGAAAACGCCTTTGGTACCTTTATAGCCACTATCCCATACAATTTCTATGCGTGGCTTACTCTGATAATGATCATCTATATAGCTGTGTCCAAGCTGGAGTTCGGGCCCATGGCAAGGTTCGAAGCCAAAGCCATTGCAACGGGCGATGTCAATGGAGGAGGTAATGGTGAAGTAAATGAGGACGATTTTGGTGGTATAAAGGTTTCAGACAAGGGTAAGACCATTGACCTTATACTGCCGATAGTGGGGCTTATAGTCTTTACCGTTATTGCCATGCTTTATACCGGTGGATTGTTCTCCGGCGAAGCAAAAAATGTGGCTGAAGCCTTTGGTAATACCGATGCCGCCACCTCATTGGTGTACGGCGGTTTCCTTGCCCTTATCCTTACCCTTATCATGTACCTGCCCCGTAAACTGATGACCTATAAGGAGTTTATGGGCAATTTCGTCCAGGGCATGAAGTCCATGGTTCCTGCCTTTTGTATACTTATACTGGCCTGGAGCCTGGGAGGAGTATGCAGGGATTATCTCAATACCGGGGAATTTGTAGCTGGGGCTATTAATAATACAATAGCCGTGGGTTTGCTACCGGGACTGATCTTTGTCATAGCAGGACTAATGTCCTTTGCCACAGGCACGTCCTGGGGTACCTTTGGTATCTTAATACCCATTGTGGTTCCCATAGCCATGGCACTGAGTCCGGAACAACTGGTACCCATGCTGGCAGCCGTGCTGGCGGGGTCGGTATACGGCGATCATTGTTCGCCCATATCCGATACCACTATCCTGTCATCCACCGGTGCCGGCTGTAACCATATCGACCATGTAACCACACAGATGCCCTATGCAACCACCACGGCGGTAATTGCCTTTATATCCTTCCTGGTTGTAGGGCTCACCCGAAGCTATGTATTGTCCTTAGTGGTGGCCATCGGTTTGCTGATAGGTGCGTTGTATCTCTTCAGTGCCAAGTATAAGCACAATGTGGAAGAACAGGTAAAGGAAATGAAAGCTTAAAAAAGGCCGGAGAAACCGGCCTTTTTTTGGACATGGGGAAATTGCAAAGAGCCCATAATGATCTTCGCTCTGACAGATATAAATCTTTACACACCTATATACAATCTTTCGACTGTATAAAAGCATTTCAAAACCTATATCCACCTTTGCTCGGCCGTTAAAAATAGCTACGGAACCTACTGCAATCCCTCGACTGCAGTAGATCCCACGTTAACCAAATATATTGCCCTAAGGTAACTTCGCAACCTTTAACAGCCTTAGCTCGACCATTATACATCCCTTTTGACCATTGGGCAACAGTTGGGCTGCCCAACAGCCATACGGGACATACAATAATCTTCCCTCCGGCCGATACTGAGCCGGACATGACCCAGTATCTACCTTTGGCCGAATATTATAAAGCCTCCCGACCCTATAATACTCTTGGCTCGACCATTACGAACCCCTTGCATCAGTTATTATTGCCAGGGAATGGGTAATTATATCTTGAAAAAAGTGGATAAAAGATACCTGCTACATCGGGAGTATATCTGTAAAACACTGGGAGGGTACCTTTCACACCGGAAGTGTATCTGTCACACCGGAAGTATACCTGCAAAACACTGAGGGATGTCTGTCAAACACTATGAGGATACCTGCCATACTGAAAGAATATCTGCGAAACACGATTATGATACCTAGGGTATGGGTATTTGCTTGGGCTTCATCTCCTCAAAGGTGGTTATGTATTTTATACCCATTTCTTTAAGCTTTTCGTAGATGGGTTTAAATTTGTAACCAATATGTTCCAAACAATGGGCATCGGAGCCGGTGGTAATTATTTCGCCGCCCAGTTCATGATACCTTTTTATAATATCGAGGGAAGGTATGGGACCCTTGGGTAGCCGTCGGTAACCGGAGGTATTGATCTCCAGTCCCTTTCCCCGGGCTATAAGGAGCATGAGTAGCTTATCCAGTGTTTCATCACAGTAATGATCATAAAAAATTCGATGGGAGCAGTACAAGGCTACGGAGTCCAGGTGTCCGATTACGTTAAATGCCGTGAATTTTTCTACCATGGCCAGCAGTTCCCGGAAAAATTCTACATAGGCCTGTCCCACCGTCCTTGACCGGAAGTAATCTCCGTTGAACAGGTCCTGCCTGCTTACGCCGTGGACCGAGGCAATCACAAAGTCAAAGGGATGATCCTTTATCATATTAAGGGTGTCCTTTAAAACATGGGGCTGAATGCCCACCTCTATTCCCCTTCTAATTTTTATATCCTTATTGGAATGCCGTACCCTCTCAATGGCCTCAAGATATTCCGGTATCTCAAGCTGGAATGTGTATATGGGGTCAGGGTAGTCAATATCGACATGATCGGTAAAGGCTATTTCCGTCAAACCTAAAGCAACGGCCTGTTTAGAGGCGCTGTCCATATCCATGGTACCGTCGGAAGAAAAATTGGAGTGAATATGATAATCTATCATTTTTTACCTCCAGGGTATTTAATGTTTAAACATCATATGGTATTTTATATGTATGGATATAAAAAGTCAACGTTATATGCATATTATAATTAATAACACACAATACGGAGGTTTGGTCAATGAAAAAGGAAAAGGACAAGGTATTAAAGCTCCAGGAAAGTCTAACCTATAAGAAAAAGAGCGTATGGGGCGACGACACCAAATGGAATGTTGATGAGATTATGGACTTCGCACAGGAGTATAAAGTTTTTCTCGACGGGTCCAAGACAGAACGGGAGTGCCATGATAGGATAATTAAATATGCAGGCAATAAAGGTTTTGTTGATATTAATACTATAAAAACAGACGTCAATGCCTTACAACCCGGGGACAGGTTATATTTAAGCTACAGGGGCAAGGCGGCTGCCCTGGTTGTTATGGGCAGTAAGCCATTGGAGGAAGGCTTTCATTTGATAGGATCCCATATTGACAGTCCCAGACTGGACTTAAAACCCAACCCCCTTTATGAAGAAGAAGGCTTGGGGCTGTTTAAAACCCATTACTACGGCGGTATTAAAAAATATCAATGGGCATCCATACCCTTGGCTCTCCATGGCGTAATAGTTAAAGAAAACGGTGAAAAGATAAATATTTCCATCGGAGAGGGTGATGATCAGCCGGTGTTCTTCATCAGCGACCTGTTGCCTCATCTGGCTCAGGAACAGATGAAAAAGAAGGCCGCCGATGTCATAACCGGCGAAAACCTTAACATTATTGCGGCTCATATACCGTACTGCAGTGATGAAAATATAAAGGAAAGAGTAAAACTTACGGTGCTGGATTATTTTTATAATCAATATAAGCTGAAGGAAGAGGATTTCCTAAGCGCCGAGATTGAATTGGTGCCCGCATATAAGGCAAGGGATGTGGGAGTGGACAGGTCAATGATAGCAGCCTACGGCCAGGACGACAGGGTATGTGCCTTTACCTCCCTTAAAGCTGTTTCGGAGATAGAAAAGCCACTGTTTACTTCGGTGGCATTGTTTATGGATAAGGAAGAAGTGGGCAGTATGGGCAATACCGGAGCCCAGTCCAGAATGCTGGTTAACCTCCTTGCACTGTTGATGGATGCCGCCGAAGGAGGCTTTGACCAGCTGAAGCTCAATAAATGCCTGGCCAATGGAAAGGCCCTGTCGGCCGATGTATCCAATGCCATTGACCCCAACTATACAGAGGTGAGCGATAAGCTGAATTCCGCCTACCTAGGCATGGGTGTGGTACTGAACAAATACACCGGTGCCAGGGGGAAAAGCGGAGCCAATGACACCCATAGCGAGTTCATGGGCTATATAAGGGGGTTGTTCAACAGAAACGGTATCCCGTGGCAGGTGGCAGAGCTGGGGAAGGTTGACCATGGCGGTGGCGGTACCATAGCACAGTTCCTAGCCAACGAAGGTATGGACGTAGTGGACTGCGGTGTACCCCTTTTGGGCATGCACGCACCCTTGGAGATATCCAGCAAAGGCGACGTGTACGCCACATATAGAGCATATAAAGCGTTTTTCATGGATTAAGAGAAATAATAAAAAAGCAATAAAATATATTTTATTGCTTTTTTTATTGACATAATACGGCCAAGGTAATATAATTGTGTTAATTTATTTCATTACTGCGTTATAACTTTAATGCGATAAAGTATTGAGCTTCTAGGTTTGGGGGTGATGCCAATGAATAAGTATAAATTGCAAATTCCTGAAGGTGTCCAAGATTATCTGGTGGATGAACAGTATAACAAGCTATTGATAGAAGACAAAATAAGAAAAATATTTGACGGTTTTGGTTATGATGAAATAGATACACCCGTCTTTGAATACTACGATGTCTTTTCCGGGGAGGATGCCATTATAGACGATGAAACCATGTTCAAGTTTTTCGATAAACAGGGTAGGATATTGGTATTAAGGCCTGATATGACAACCCCCATCGCCCGGATGGCCGCTACCAAGCTATATTCAAAGCCCCTACCCATAAGGCTGTCTTACATCTCCAATGTTTTCAGGTACGACCAGCCCCAATCAGCCCGCCAGCGGGAGTTTACCCAGGCCGGTGTGGAACTGTTGGGTAGCCGCAGCCCACAGGCCGATGCGGAGGTCATTTCCCTGGCTATTACCATTTTGGAAAGGGTGGGCCTTAAAAACTTCCAAATAGAGCTGGGGCAGGTGGAATTCTTTAAATCAATAATAAATGGGATGCACATCACGCAGCAGCAGGTAGAAGAGTTCAGGGCATTGATAGAAGAAAAGAACATGATTGCCCTGGAGGGCTTTTTAGATGATCTTGAACTGCCGGACAGGATCCGGGAAACGGTTTATATGTTGCCTAAACTGTACGGAGGAATGGAAGTAATAAATAAAGCGGCAAAGCTTACCAGTAATACAAAGGCCCTGGAGGCCCTTAGAAATCTTGAGAGTATATACTGCCTGTTAAAGGACGGCGGCTTGGAACAGTACGTATCCATTGACCTGGGGATGGTCAGCAGCCTGCAATACTATACCGGTACCATCTTTAAGGGTTTTACCCGGGAGCTGGGGTTTACACTGCTGGGTGGAGGGCGGTATGATGCATTGATGGAAAATTTCGGTCAAAGTATGCCGGCTACCGGCTTTGCTGTGGGTATCAAGCGCATCCTGGTAGCTCTTGAAAGGCAGGACCTGCTTACCAAAAAACCGACGGCGGATTTTCTCCTGACCTACCATAAGGGACTATATGCCACAGCCACCAGAATAGCCCAACGTCTCCGGGACATGGGGTGCAGGGTGGAAATGGACCTGGAGGGAAGACCGGCAAAGGAGCTATTGGAACAGGGCAGGCATAGGGGTATAGCAACAATAATAGAGGTAAAAAGCGAAAGGGACATTGCGATAAAATACACCAAGGGCGACCGGTGTGAAGTTGAAGGTATTGATGAATGGCTCAAGACAATGGAGATACAATACTGGAGGAAGGAACAATGAACTGTTTGACCATAGCCCTGGCAAAGGGCAGGCTGGCTAAAAGGGCGGTTGAGTTATTCGAAAGGGCTGGGATAGATTGTCGGATATTAAAAACACCGACGCGAAAACTAGTGCTTTTGGATAAAAATCAGGGTCTTAAATTTATACTGGTTAAGCCAAGCGACGTGCCCACATACGTGGAGTACGGGGCGGCGGATTTAGGCATAGTGGGAAAGGATACCCTTATGGAGGAGTCCAAACCCTTGTATGAGATGCTGGATTTGGGCTTTGGCCGGTGTAGGATGGTGGTGGCCGGTTTTCCCCGGCACAAAAACAAGCCCATAACCCTGGCTAATAAACGGGTGGCTACAAAGTACCCCAATATAGCCCTGAACTACTTTAGGGCCAAGGGAGAGACCATTGAGGTTATAAGGCTCAACGGTTCGGTGGAACTGGGACCCATAGTGGGGCTGTCCGATGTTATAGTGGACATAGTAGAAAGCGGGAGGACCCTTAAGGAAAACGGGCTGGTGATACTGGAAGAAATCTGTGATATCAGCGCCCGTTTGGTGGTCAATCGTGTAAGCCTAAAGATGGAAAGCATGCGGATCAATAGCTTGATTTCCAAAGTAGATAGGGCTTTAAAGGAGGAAAGCAATGGTAAAGATTGTTGACTGTTCTGTGGAAAGTAATAAGGCGGTATTGGAAAAGATCCTTAACCGTACCCGGCTGGAAAGCGATGATGTCAGGACCAGGGTGGAGGAAATCATTACAGATGTTAAGAAACGGGGGGACGATGCCCTCTTTGACTATACCTTAAAATTTGATGGTGCAAAGATTAGCAAGGAGAATATCAAGGTTACCGACGAGGAATTAGAAAGGGCATATGATAAGGTCGACGATTATCTGATAGAAGTTATGAGGGAAGCCGCCTCAAATATTAAAAGGTTCCATGAAAAGCAGTTGGGTAAGTCTTGGATAGATACCAGGGACGACGGTACGTTTTTAGGACAGATGTACCGGCCCATGGAAAGAGTGGGGGTATACGTACCCGGTGGCAGGGCTGCCTATCCGTCATCGGTGTTAATGAACGTAATTCCCGCCAAGGTGGCAGGGGTAAAGAACATTGTTATGGTATCCCCGCCTTCCCAAGACGGTGAAATATACAGCAATGCGTTGGTGGCTGCCAATGAGGCAGGGGTGACCGAGATCTATAAGGTCGGCGGTGCCCAGGCCATAGCTGCCCTGGCCTTTGGTACCCGGTCCATAAAGAAGGTTGACAAGATAGTGGGCCCGGGGAATATATACGTAGCGTCTGCCAAGAGAATGGTATTCGGATATGTGGATATCGATATGATCGCCGGGCCCAGCGAGGTGCTGGTACTGGCCGATGAAGGAGCAAACCCGCGCTACATTGCAGCGGATATGCTCTCCCAGGCCGAACACGACCCCATGGCCTCGGCAATACTTATTACCAATAGCTACGAGGTGGCGGACAATGTCAGGCAGCAGCTGATAATCCAGACAAAGGCTTTGAGTAATAAAGATGTGATAAAAAAATCCTTAGGGGATTATGGTGCCATAATAGTGGTGAGGGATCTGGAAGAAGCCGTGGAACTGGCAAACATCATTGCACCGGAGCACCTGGAACTTATGGTGGAAAGGCCGGTGGAAATGGTGGGTAAATTAAAAAATGCCGGGGCGATATTCCTGGGCGAGTATTCACCGGAACCCCTGGGCGATTATTTCGCCGGGCCCAACCATGTACTGCCCACCAGCGGCACAGCCCGGTTCTTTTCACCATTAAACGTTGATGATTTCATAAAAAAGAGCAGTATTATATACTATAACAAAGCCGCCCTTAAAGAGGCGGGTCCCAAGATAGTGGCCTTTGCCCAATCGGAGGGACTGACCGCCCATGCTGCTTCCATAAAGGTGAGGTTGAATGATGATGAATAGATTTATCAGGGATGATTTGAGGGATTTCGTGTCCTATGATGCCAATCAGGTGGACTGCCGGGTTAAGCTGGATGCCAATGAAAGCCATTATGATATCCCCGACATAGTAAAGGATGAAATATTGAAGACTCTGAAGGATAAATGGAGGTATAACCTGTACCCCGACTCCGATAGCACCCTGCTCAGGACAGTAATCGCAGAGAGTATCGGCGTCGGCAAGGACAATATTGGCATAGGACAAAACAAAACTGGCATCAGGAAAGATAATATTTTGGTGGGCAACGGTTCGGACCAGCTCATACAGATAATAATAAACTGTATAGTGGGTGTGGATGATCGGGTGGTATGTCCCGCCCCTTCCTTTGGCATGTACAAAATATCCGCGGCAATTGCCGGGGCCCAGACGGTGGAAGTACCCTTGGACAGCGAATTCCAATATGACCTGGATAAATATATGGATGCATTGGATAAATACAAGCCTAAGGTGGCCTTTATCTGTACACCCAATAACCCGACGGGATGCGCCCTGTCCAAAGACCAGGTGATATCCGTGGCACAGGCATTCCCCGATACCGCCATCGTGGTGGATGAGGCATATTGTGAGTTCAATGGCGTGACGGTGGTTGACAAAGTAGAAGAGTATGACAACCTGATAGTCCTAAGGACACTGTCAAAGGCCTATGGCCTTGCAGGGTTAAGGGTTGGTTATTCGATAGCCTGTGAGGATCTGACCCGGCAGCTTCACAAGGTTAAGCCGCCCTATAATTTGAACACCTTTTCCCAGCAGGCGGCGGTGGCTATTCTGAAAAATAAGGCCATAATAAAGGAAGGCATAAATACGATAGTAGCTGAAAGGGACAGGGTATTTGCGGTCCTTAAGAATATGGAGGGTATAAAGCCTTATCCTTCCTCGGCAAATTTTATCCTAATAAAGTGCGATAATGGAAAGGAAGTTTACCAGAAACTGCTGGAGGACGGTATACTGGTCAGGAGCTTCGGCTCCAAGGGCATGCTGGATAATTGCATCAGAGTGTCCATCGGTACACCGGCGCAAAACGATCTCTTTTTAAGTTCCTTAAAAGCTATAACGGGAGGGAATAAATGAAATGAAGGCTAGATGTACGGTTGTAAACAGAAGCACAACGGAAACCGATATAAAGTTGACCCTTGATGTGGACGGTTGCGGCAAGGCCAGTATTGACACGGGAATAGGGTTTTTCAATCATATGCTGGTTCTGCTTGCCAAGCACAGCCTGATGGATATCAACATCACATGCAAGGGTGACCTTGAGGTGGACGGTCATCATACGGTGGAGGATGTGGGTATTGTACTGGGCAGTGCTTTGAAGGAAGCACTGGGCGACAAAAGATCCATTAACAGATACGGCAGCAGTACCATACCCATGGATGAAACCCTTGTTTCCGTACATATTGATATTAGCGGTCGACCCTACTTCCTGTTTAACGGAGAAGTTCCCCGGGGGATGGTGGGGCAGTTTGATGTTCAATTACTGGAGGAATTTCTGAGGGCCTTGGCCTATAACGGCGGTATAACCATGCATGTAATAATACAC
>JBMNSO010000048.1:0-11836 GCA_050945235.1 Mahellales bacterium | reverse complement strand
TTTAATTTTTGGTATAATAGTCATAGGCCTCGGCCTCCTTTTGGAGTAATGGTTTTGTGGCAATTGCTATTATACCTTAAGGAGCTCGAGGTTTTCAATTTTCATTTAAGTTAACAGAACGCGATTAAAAGTAAGGAGGAATTGTCTATGAAAAAAACTATTCTATTTTTTATATCCTTTAACCTTTTATTTTTCACCGCATGTTCTTGCACCGTTTTTAAAAGACCATTGGATAACAATATCCAATTTTCTAAACAATTAACTGAAACAGAAAGCTATATTCGTAAAGGTGAGTGGGAAAATGCCAGAAACAGCCTAAAGAACACACAAAAAACCTGGAAAAAAATCAAACCGTTTTTACAGATAGATATAGATCATGATTATGTTAATGATATAGAAAATAACTTCACAAAACTAAGGGCATACTTGGAAACCAAGGATAAATCCAATTCTTATGCTACCATTATACTAATCCAACAGCTTTGGCATGATATTGGCCAAATGTAGTCAACCCATTATGATCAAGACCTAATTTATGTTGGAAAATTAGTAGACCCCCCGATAGAAAACTATATAGTTATGTCTGGTCTATCCGCGACAATACGTCATCGAATATTTTACACCTTGAATTATTCCAATGTATACACCCGTCACAGCTTAAGGGGTCATCGGAATGTATATTCTGAACAGAATTTAGAGCGCTGTCCCTGGACCTGTACTCCGAACAAACTGAAGCTACATACATTTTCTGTTGTTTGCTTGGGGATTCCAATGTTATTCCTCCTTTGCTTTTCCATCTTAATAAAATTCAAATCTCTTTTTAGTTTTTGTTGACTGATTTAATTTTATCCATGATTTTAATATTATTAAATCCTATCAGGCCATTGCCTTTTTTTCACCCTCGTTAACATCAACCTGGTCATTTGACATGTTACTCCATTTTCCACATTTGTCTCCCCACCTGGCAACTACCTTGTCACCGGCAATAAATTGTACAACCTCGCACATATTCTCGCAACCGCTGCATTCAAAGCTTTTTGTTTTATGGTTCATATCTGCCACATTGAACCCTTTAAAGGAAGTATAACCGGTTTTCATATAGTGTTCCTTAGCTAATATGGCAGCTCCAATCGCCCCCATCACATCATAATTTTTAGGTATTAATATTTCCTTGTTTAGCAACCTTTCAAAGGCCCTTTTTATACCTACATTAGCGGCAACCCCGCCTTGGAAAACTATCGGTCCAATGATTTCCTTGCCTTTGCCTAAGTTATTTATAAAATTTCTTGCCAAGGCTTCACATAATCCATTAATAATATCTTCTTCATTATAACCCAGCTGCTGTTTATGTATCATATCAGACTCTGCAAAAACCGCACATCTCCCTGCGATTCTAACCGGTGTAGTAGATTTTAATGCCTTGCTGCCGAATTCCTCAATGGGTACGTTTAGCCTACTGGCCTGCCTATCCAGGAAGGACCCGGTACCGGCAGCACACACCGTATTCATTGCAAAATCAACTATTACCCCATCCCTGATAATTATTATTTTTGAATCCTGGCCTCCTATTTCCAGGACCGTTTTTACATCAGGAACAAAGGTAATTGCCGCAACACCATGGGCGGTTATTTCATTTTTCACAACATCAGCACCTAACATTAAAGAAGCCAGGTTTCTACCACTGCCAGTAGCACCCACGCTAAGAATATTAAAACTGTTTGGGAGCTTTTTATGTAAAATATTTAAACCATGCTTGAGAACCAGGATAGGCTTTCCTTCCGTCCTTAAATACAACTTTTCTATTATTTCGTTATTATCATCCATTACTATTAGATTAATGCTGACCGATCCTACATCAACACCTAAATATCCATTGTACACTTTAAGTTGCTCCTTTCTCTTTTCCTCAGTATCATGTCTGTAAAGGCTTCCAAACGTGTACTGTAACCCGTTTCCCCAGTGAGCTCATCCACTACCAACGTCATTATTGGTATGCCCATATCCCTTTGAACCGTTGGCAGTACACTTTCAGCCACTATCTCAGGCATACAACCAAAAGGCAGTATTTGGATTATACCATCATAACCCTTCCTGCCATATAAAACGGTATGCCCTATGCATTCCCTTGCATGTCCTCCTATACACAGCGGAATATATGGCTTTGCAGCCCTCTCCACCTCATTTTCCCTATGACCCGGTCTTAAAAAGCGGCGGGTAACATTATCATCAACCCACCTACTTATCGATAAAGATCTGTCCACCTCTACTCCCATATTCCCCAGCTTTTGTTCTATGTTCAAGTTAACATATGGTTCGATGATGGTGTATATCTCACCAACAATGCCAATTCTCAGTGGATTAAGTTCCCTGTCAATGTCTATGGCTAAAAGTTTTTGTCTGTATTTTCTTATAAGATCTAAAATTTCATAGGGGCCATTTACCTTTAATACTTCCCTTTTAAAATTGCCATAAACTCTATCAGTCTCATTTTTTCTCTTTTCCCTCGGTCTTATTTTAAAGGTCAAATATTCCAACTCGTCAATCTCCCTAACCACTTGGAAAGCTACCCGACCTACCTTATATACCTTAGTCAGGCTTTGGCCGGAAAACAGCTTTTTAATGGGTTGTAAAAATCTTTTTAAACTGTTTTGGAGTGGGTCAATAATTATAAAATCTATATCATAACCCATGTCTTTTAAGATTTCTTTTTGTACAATCCCATAATACCCAAATCGGCAGGGTCCACAACTACCCGATAGGACAACCGTATCCGCTCCCCGTTCTATACAGTCCAAATAGTTGCCGAGGTTTACCTTGAGGGGCAAGCAGGCCGATTCCGGGGAGCATTTCGTACCCATTTCCAAGGTCCTTTTATTACAAGGTTTGGGTATGACCACATCTATTCCCAACCCCTCAAAAAATCCTTTAGCAGCTATGTATGTATTTCCCATGTGTGGAAATGTTACTTTCATGTTCTTTCCTCCGTATTACCATATCAATAAAAGCATCCAGTCTGGTATTCATACCGGCTTCGCCGGTATGCTCATCAATATTAAACAGTGCGATGGGTATCGTAGTCTCCCTCCTTATTTTTCGCTCTACCAATTCTGCAATTAAGGAATCAATACCACATGCAAAGGCACTTAAGTATATAACACCATCCACCAAATAATCCTTTATATAGTACATTGATGCACCATAAAGCTTACGACCGAAACTCCAGAACATTGGTTTGCTTAACATCGCCGCATGTTTGTCGATTTCCTCTTCTAAAACCATCTCCGGGGTCATTACCCTTATTCCCCTATCATAAAGCTTTGAGATTATATTCATATTTCCATAATGGTCATACAAAATATATGGATGTCCTATTAATGCTATTGTAATCAGATCTTCCCTATTTTTTGAAACCTTAAGGGATGCCTTGTTAAAATACCATGGAATAACACCCATTTTACACTGTTCTTCAAAGGATTTCTGGCTTTTCATTGCTTTCTTGTAAGAATTTACTATTTCCCTTCTTTTATAACCCAAGGATATACCTAACTGGTAAAAACCTTCGATAAAATTGGATCTTGGCTTATGAACGTTGTGTTCCAATTGCAGAATTGGAGTCATATCCTTTATGGTATACTTGACCATCTCAGGCAAGCCACAAAATTTCGGGCATATAAACTCCCATTGTCTAATACTTACTATCCTCGGTATGAAAATGGAATCCACATGGCCTTTAAGGAATTCCACATGACCGTGGAATAATTTTACCGGCAAACACGCGTCATCCACACAATTCTTTACACCTAGATCCAATATACGCTTATTGGTTGGAGGAGATGTTACCACCTCTAACCCCAGTTCCATTAAAAAAGTTTCCCATAGCCTCCCATAGTGGAAATATAACAAAGACCTTGGCATGCCTACTCTCAATCTTAATCACCCCTTTAGCAGCACTAAATAGTATTATGTACGAAAAAATAGAAAAATATAACTTTAATAATTAAATAAACATTACGATATACACTCTTATATGGTGATATATATGGATATCTTTAAGATATGTTGTATACTTAGAGAATTTCATATATACTAACAATGAGAGTTCGATAGGAGGTAGATAGATATGAAAAGTATAAATATCCGTTTGGAGTCGGCTCAAAACGTAAAAAACTTCGTAGAAAAGGTATCAAACTGCACCCACGAAATCGACTTGAAATCGGGAAGACATAACGTTGACGCCAAGTCAATTCTGGGAATATTCAGCCTCGACCTCAGCAAACCAGTTGCGTTGTCCATCCATTGTGAGATGGATGACTGTAAAGAATGCTTTCAACTCTTCCAAGAGATTAAAGAATATATTGTTGACTAAACATTTAAAGGGGACCTGGATTTAACCAGGTCCCCTTTAAATATATTTTCTCATATGACTAAGCGCCGTTTTTTCCAATCTCGATACCTGAGCCTGGGAAATTCCTATTTCTTCAGCAACTTCCATCTGGGTACGGCCTTCAAAAAACCTTAAGGATAGTATTAGCTTTTCCCTGTCATTCAGCTTTCTCAATGCTTCCCTTAAAGCGATTCCCTCCAGCCAAGTCTCATCAAGGTTCTTATCATCACTCACCTGATCCATAACATATATTGCATCCCCGCCATCGTGGTAAATGGGTTCAAATAGGGAAATCGGATCCTGTATGGCATCTAGGGCAAAAACCACTTCTTCTCTGGACAAATTTAGTTCCTTGGCAATATCAGATATTGTAGGCTCCTTTGAGTTTTTATTTATCAACTGATCCCTAACCTGTAACGCTTTATAAGCAATATCCCTCAAAGATCTGCTTACCCTTATGGAATTATTGTCCCTTAAATATCTCCTGATTTCACCAATGATCATTGGCACGGCATATGTTGAGAACTTTACATTTTGGGTTACATCAAAATTATCGATTGCCTTAATTAGACCTATACATCCTACCTGAAACAAATCATCGACGTGCTCGCCCCTGTTGTTGAATCGTTGAATAACACTTAATACTAATCTTAAATTGCCTTTTATAAATTCTTCCCTTGCACTTTCATCTCCGTTATGCATCCTTTCGAAAAGTTCTTTCATCTTTTCATTTGTTAATACAGGAAGTTTTGAAGTATTGACCCCACAGATTTCAACTTTGTTTATTAACATTGTCATTCCTCCATCCCCTGTATGAAAAATAGCTATAGATTCATTATTACCAGCAAAAAAAAAAATATTCACTAGGGATTTGGAGTACTTTCACTGTCTGCAAAATTATACCATTCTATTAATCTCTTTTTTCAATCGTTTGATTATTCTTTTCTCCAGTCTGGATATATATGATTGTGATATACCCAACATATCCGCCACTTCCTTTTGGGTTTTTTCTATACCATCATCTAATCCAAATCTAAGTTCCATGATCTTTTTTTCCCGTTCCGTCAATTTTTCCATTGCTATGGAAAGCAATTCTTTATCAACCTCGTCTTCAATATATTTATATACCAAATCATTTTCGGTGCCTAATATATCGGACAATAAAAGCTCATTACCGTCCCAGTCAATATTAAGGGGCTCATCAAAGGATATCTCAGCCTTTATCTTGCAATTACGCCTTAAATACATTAATATCTCATTCTCAATGCACCTTGAAGCATAAGTCGCAAGTTTGATCTTTTTTTCCGGATCAAAGGTATTTACCGCCTTTATGAGACCTATTGTACCTATAGAAATCAAGTCTTCTACTCCTATACCCGTATTCTCAAATTTCCTTGCAATATAAACAACCAGTCTCAAATTCCTTTCAATTAGTATTGACTTTACCGAAATGTCGCCTTTACTTAAACGCTCTACAAGTACAACTTCCTCTGCACTGGTAAGAGGAGGGGGAAGAGCTCCACTGCCACTTATATAATATATCTGTCCTTTTATCAATAATTTGATTCTTCTATGCAGTTTTATCCACAGCCATCTATACAGGAAATACATATTTTTATAAGGTTTCTTCATTCCCTCACCTCCCAATAATCAACTGATAATCTCCGGATGTAATAGAGCATCATAATCATTATCCATAGAAAAAGGTCTGTTATATACACCGACTATAATGTTTTCCAGCTCTTTTTTACCCTTTTCTATCACCATATACACCTTATCCGGCTTAAAACCTATTAGTATTCCTTTTTCCCTGCCTAAGGACGTAAAGGGTATAATCCTAAATCTGTATACCCATGAAGAATTGGCGATAATATTTGTAGCATTATATAAATTTTCCTCAATTCCCTCCGTATATATCCTCTGCACTTCCTCGGGCAATAATTGTTTAAGTGCCTTAAAATGAACCACCATGACCGGCATCCTAGTAACTGGGTCACATAATGAATTGCCGGTATCAATTAATGCTCTAATAACTTTGCTGGCGCCATCAAAAACAACTTCTATGGAAACAAAATAATTATCCTTAAGCCTGCGTTTTTTTATAATGCCCCAACTCTGCTCAAAGATAATATATGCTATAACCGATGTCAAAACCAACGTCTTGATAGGGAATTCCTTTATATAAAAAGCTCCATTTATTATCGCTACTTCCTTCTTGAAAAAGTAGAATAAACCAAAGGCTGCCCCTCCGAAAATAAATGTAACCATATAAAAAATCATGACCAGCTTTAGTAATTCTGGAATTCCGGTTATAGGAAAACATATTATGATGATTAATATAGATAATAAAATTTTCATTGAAATATTATTGAAAAAAACCAAATAGGGCGAAAATACTATAATGGCATACGCTGCACCTAACAAGGCACCACATAGCATTCTCCACCATTTAGGCCTAATCTTGGCAGCTTTGGCACATACCCATAATAATATGTAATTCATAACCAGATTATCAATGAATAACACATCAACATATATTTTTGATGTCACTAAATACTCTCCCTAGACTTAATTCTGACATAAGAATATTCTTAGCCACCGTATTTTATGACTATTATACAATATATAGAATTAAAAACTTGTAGAAATGTGATTCAAATTATTAAAAATATACGACAAATTAAAAAAGACGATTCAATTAATCGTCTATTTTAATTATAAACCCATTATTTACTTCTGTTGCGCCTAAGAAATGTGGGTATGTCCAATTCATCCATATCGTAGTCCATGGGTCCGATTCTGTTTTCGACTATCTTTTCATTTCTACCCTTCGTTACCCTTTCTTTGCTCTTGCCCTCAAAGCCTGTAGCAATCACTGTGATATGTATCTCATCTTTAATGGTATCGTCTATTACCGCTCCAAAAATTATATTTGCATTGGGATCTGCTGCCTGGGACACCAGTTCAGCTGCCTCATTTACTTCAAACAGGCCAAGATTGGGGCCACCGGTAATATTAAGTAAAACTCCCTTTGCGCCTTCTATGGAAGTTTCCAACAAAGGACTGTGTATTGCCTGTTTAGCAGCCTCTACCGCCCTATTGTCACCGCTGCCCTTGCCAATACCCATATGGGCCAGACCTTTTTCCTGCATAATTGTCCTTACATCGGCAAAATCCAGATTTACCAGACCGGGTACCGCTATTAAGTCAGAAATACCCTGAACACCTTGTCTTAAAACGTCATCCGCCACCTTAAAGGCCTCCAACATCGATGTCCTTTTTTCTACAACCTGAAGCAACCTGTCATTTGGGATGGTGACCAGAGTATCAACCTTTTCCTTTAAATCATTTATTCCCTTTTCGGCATTTATCATTCTTTGTTTGCCTTCAAATAAAAATGGTTTGGTAACAACCCCTACAGTCAGTATGTTCAA
The DNA here is from genome assembly GCA_050945235.1 of Mahellales bacterium. GTDB lineage: Bacteria > Bacillota > Clostridia > DUOD01 > DUOD01 > DUOD01. The sequence continues at coordinate 4,018 of JBMNSO010000048.1, read as the reverse complement.
TTCTTTAGCTATATCGGCCACAATAGGTGCTGCACCGGTACCCGTACCGCCTCCCATACCGGCCGTTACAAATACCATGTCCGCTCCCTTTATTGCTTGAAGAATTTCCTCCCTACTCTCCTCAGCAGCCTTTTGCCCAATCTCAGGATTGGCACCCGCCCCAAGGCCCTTTGTAAGCTTATCACCTATTTGTATTTTTTGATTGGCCTGGGACAAATACAATGCCTGTTTGTCGGTATTTATAGATATAAACTCAACACCTTTAAGTCCAATCTGGATCATTCTATTAACAGCATTATTACCTCCACCGCCTACCCCCACCACTTTAATTTGAGCAAACTGTTCCATATTAATATCAAATTCAAGCACATTACTACCTCCCTTTACATAATTACCGTATCATTTATATCTTTAAAAAAAATCGCTAAATATTTGTTTTATCTTATTTGCAAATACAGGCATCTTTTTTTTCTTGTTACTGTTGTATCTTGCCCTTCGGCCTACACTTGGAGAGCCTAAACCCTGTTTTTCATACATATATTTTACTAAACCTACTGCTAGTGAATATATAGGACTTGTTGCTCCTATATATGCCGGTCTTCCTATTCTAAATCCCTGACCCAATATTTCTTCCCCAACTTGTGCGGCCCCCGACAGCATGGCCAGTCCACCACCTGTAAGCACTATCCTAGAACCAGCTATGTCATGGTACCCTGAATCTTCAATTTCATACTTAATTAATGCAAACATCTCCTGAACCCTTGCCTGCATTATTTCCCTTGCTCTGCAAATATCTAAATCATAGGATTGATTATGATTTGAAGAAGAAACGCCTGTCGATCTACCACTGGCTGGATCAACCTCCACCAGACCATAGGTCTTCTTAATCTCATCGGCCAGTTTAAAATCAATATTAAGGCCAATGGATAAATCATTGCTTATATTGTTGCCACCTACAGGAATATATCCTGTATATTTTAACACACCCTTTTTAAAGATCCCTAATTCGGTTTTCCCAGCACCAACGTTTACCAATACACATCCCAGTTCCTTTTCATCCTTTGTAAGAACTGAGCTGCCAGTTGCCAATGATTCTATAACCAGTCCCCTTGTTTCCAAGCCGGCGTTCTTCACACACCTTTCTATGGTATTTATGGTTGTGATGGGGCAAATTATCACATCTGCTTCCAATTCCAGTCTACTGCCCACCATTCCCACAGGATCTAGGATTCTATCATAGCCATCCACAATATACTGAACCGGCAACACATCAATGATTTGGCCACCAGGCATTACATCAACCGTCTTTGCCGCTTCCATAACCTTGTATATGTGCTCATGGCTGATCTCCCTATCTTGGCCCGAAATTGAAATCAATCCCTTATTTCTGATAAACTGTACATCTCCGCCAGACATGTTTACATATACCCCTGTAATCTTTACGTTGGACATGGTTTCGGCCTGCTCCAAAGCTGATACAATGGCAACAATGGTGTTGTCTATATCCACCACCATTCCCTTTTTTACACCTGAACACGGACTTGTGCCGATGCCTATTACTTGCAAATCATCTCCTTCATTAATTTCCCCAATAACAATGGATACCTTAGATGTTCCGATATCAAGCCCTGCTATAACTTCGTTCATCCCCATTAATGCCCCCTTGCTAGTCGTCTATTTTCGGTTTCTTAGGCTCTCTAAAAAATACCTTCTAAGTATGGCAAAATTTTGGAATAACCTGCTGCCAAATGCGAAAATCGCAGCCAAATATATTGGTACGTCAAGCCTATCGCCTATATATGCCAAAACGGCCGCTAAAATAGCATTGCCGAAAAAGCCTGATATAAACACATCGGTTTCAAACTTCTTTTCAATACTGGCTCTTATACCCCCAAATACCGAATCCAAGGCTGCGAGTACAGCGATAGACATATATGAGGAATAGGCTGCAGGTATATTTATGTCCAGCATTAGTCCTATAATGATTCCCACTATGACACCAATTAGCGGTAGTAACATACTATTCACCTTCTTTTACAGGTTTTGCATAATTAAATTCTACTTGACCGTAATATCTTGGTATTTCCACATTATCCACGGATTTAATACTTATTTCCAGCCCCCACATCTTTAAATAATAGTATAAACCTTCTTGTTCGTCCATTAGCATATTGTGCAGTGCCTTAGAATCGCCTATAGCCTTAACAACAAAGGGAGGAGTGAACCTTGATCCCGCAATGTTTATTGTTGGACCGCCGCATTTTATGGGCGTAGTTGCCACAATCCTTTGACCATTAATAGAGATGGCCTCTGCACCTGCTGCATTAAGTGCGTTTACCACAAGGAGCAAATCTTCATCATGGACAAGGTAGCTATTTAAATCCACATTATCTTCCAGAGGTCCTTTGCTATCATCGATAATTACTTCTATTCCAGGTCCCTGCACATCTTCCAACCCTGCCATCAACCGTGTCTTGTTCAATTGGTTTCGTATTTCCTCAATGCTGGCATCATTTTCAGCCAAAGTATCCTCGTATTCCCTTATGGTATTCTCAAAGCTTCGTATCCTTTCAGATAGTTTCTCTCTTTCTATATTCAGTTGTGTAATATCCTGAAGCATATTTTCTATCCTATTAACAGATGCTATTTCCTCAGTATTTCTTAAATTCCCATACTGTCCGGTAAGTAAAAAACCCAATAATACACAAACAACGGTTATTATTACTTGTCCTTTGTATCTTCCCATATCGATCATCTATTTTCCTTCTATAATAGGCTTCGCAAACCTATTCTCGAGATTTCCTTTAAACTTAGGTATTACAATTTCATCCTGCTTTTTAATATCTATATAAATATTAATCACATTAAAATAGTCCACCACACCGCCCATCAACATTAAAGCAGATTCTAAATTGTTTGGTTCACCAATGGCCTTAATTATAAAGGGAGCAGAGTATGAACTAGTATTTATATTTATATATCTGCCGGCATTACGGATCTCTGTTGTAGATACAATCCTTTCGTCATTTATTGAAATAGCTTCTGCTCCGGCGGCATTAAGTTCATTTACTATTCTTAACAAATCTTCGTCCGCAATAGTATTAATAGTCCCGGTAAATTCATCTATTGTTTGGGATTTGATATCAACAGTCACAATAATGCCCGGCCCTTCAACGTCTGACAGTCCTGCTAAAATTCTTATTCTTTCTAATTCCTTATACATGGTATCGGTAATTTTGCCCACATCCTGTGAGGCGGCTTCATATTCCTGTATTCTATATTGAAATTCCCTTATCTGACTCTCAAGGCTTTCATTTTCTTCGGTCAATCTTTGTACCTTGGTTGAAAGTTCCTGGGCTCTTTGTAGGGATACACTTCCTCCTACCCTTTGTACGCTTTTAAACTGTATAGCTAAAACAATACCCAGGATTACCGAAACCAATAACAAGGCTATATATCCTGACTTATTCTTCATTGATCTCACCCTTGCTTTCTATTGGCCTAAAAATGGCCTGTCCATTAATACTTACATCTAATGTTCCCTTTATATTACCCTTATTTCTTAAATCCTCCAAAGCTATCTTCATCCATCTTAGTTTGTTTTCCATGTTCCTCGTATCACCTATTATTATTTCTAACCCTTCCCTGGAAAATATAACTATATTATCCGGTCTTTCCATATTGATCTCAGAAATATATTCAAACATTTCGCTTTTCTGAATTGAACTCATCACTTTTTTTAAAGCTTGTCCCTGTTGAGGGTTAGATACAGCTATTTTTTCACCTAGGGAAAAATTACTGATTGTCAGCCTATTAATTATGGGCTTATTTATCGTATTCATATCATCAATAACCTCTAATACTGTTCCCTGGTCATCTATCCCGATATATGAGCCCAAATAAGGTATTAAATAACTTATCTCCCTTTCCGTTATTTCTATTACTATCTCGTCAGGCAATCTCCTGTATATATTGTCCACTAGAATATAAGGGTTTTGTTCCATGTTTTTTACTATTT
>JBMNSO010000047.1:0-11984 GCA_050945235.1 Mahellales bacterium | reverse complement strand
ATACCGAATTGAAATCCATGCCTGTTTGGGACAATAACGACGGATTCACAAAGATGATATAAGCCATTGTGAAAAATGTAGTAAGACCAGCAATTATTTCCGTTCTTACAGTGGTATTGTTTTCTTTGAGTTTAAAAAGCTTTTCCATGACTCTCCTCCTTTAATTGTAAAAATTTAGACTTAAGTACAAAACCCTCTAATATAAAAAATACATGAATTAAAAGAGAGTGAAATTCATGTATTTTTTAAAACACAACTTCCGGCAGATAAAGAATCATTCCACCGGATACATTTCACCCATAGTCAAGCAATTATCGGTTGCTTGGTAGAAACATTCGGACCATATTACCGAATTTATATGAGCAGTATTCAATTATATATAAATATTAACAGATGGAAGAGGTGATGTCAATAAAAACTAGAACATTTATTAGTGATTCATATAAAATGTTCGGTTTTTTTCTCTGACTATCCTATTTCCATAATGTAACACAATATATGTATAAGACATATATATGTATAAACATATATTACTATACATACTCAAGCATATACAACTTTTACAAGGAGGTATGTAATATGAATTATATGTATCCGTCCAACAACATGACCATGCATCCTTCCCACCACCGATGTCCACAACCGGGTGTTGAGCTTGCTAGGGCTTATGTCCCCTTTCAGCAATACACAACTACTTTTCCTATAAAGGAAGCTTTGTTAAAAAGGGGAACACTTTTTCCCGAGCTATATAAACCTTATAAGAAAAAAGGTAGCTATTAGGGAGGTTAATAAAATGGATAAAACGCGAAGTCAAATGTTACTGGATATTCAAGCCCTTGAGTTTGCTGTAATAGAACTAAATTTATATTTAGATATCAATCCCTGTGACGAAAAGGCTTTGAGGGATTATAACGCGTATGCCTGCCAGCTGGAGGCAATGAAAAGGACTTATGCACAAAGATACGGGTCACTGGTTGGACTTATGCCCAGTAAACTACCATGCTATGACTGGATCGACGAACCGTGGCCATGGGAAATTCAAGTTTAATCTCGAAAGGAGGACAATTGTATGTGGATCTATGAAAAGAAACTTGAGTACCCCGCGAGGGTTTCGGGACCAAACCCAAAACTCGCCAAGGTAATAATAACACAATACGGCGGCCCTGATGGTGAATTGTCCGCTTCCATGCGTTATCTTACCCAAAGATATTCCATGCCCATTCCCCAGGCTAAGGCCGTTTTGACAGATATAGGCACAGAAGAGCTGGCTCATATGGAAATAGTGGCTACATTGGTTTATAACCTGATTAAGGACGCCCCCTTAGAGCAACTAAAAAAGGAAGGCATGGCCGGTTATTACGCAGACCACGACAGGGCAGTATATTTTATAGATGCCGCCGGTAATCCATGGACCGCTGAATATATCCAATCAAAGGGTGATCCCATAACCGACCTCCACGAGGACATGGCTGCCGAACAAAAGGCCAGAAGCACATATGAATACCTTATCAATCTGTCGGATGACCCATGTGTAACCGACACTTTAAGGTTTTTGAGGATGAGGGAAGTAGTCCATTTCCAAAGGTTTGGCGAAGCATTGCAGCTGGTTCAGGAATATAAAGACCGGAAAAAATTTTACTAAAAAAAGAGGGCTTGAAATCCCTCTCTTTTTATTCCCACTCAATTGTGGCCGGTGGCTTGGCGGTTATATCATAGACCACCCTGTTAACGTGTGGAACTTTACTGACTATATTATTTGATATCTCAGCCAGTACTTCATGGGGTATTCTAGCCCAGTCGGCAGTCATACCGTCGATACTGTTAACAGCTCTAAGGGCAATGGTATAGTCATAAGTCCTGTCGCCACCTGCTACCCCAACGCTTTTCATGCCGGTTAGTATGGCAAAGTACTGCCATATCTCGTTCTTCAATCCCGCTTTGCTTATCCCTTCCCTGAACAGAGCATCGGCTTCCCTTAATATCTCCAGTTTTTCTTCAGTAATTTCGCCTATCACCCTTACGGCCAGCCCAGGGCCGGGGAAGGGCTGCCTTTCCACTATGTGCTCCGGCAGGCCAAGTTCTCTGCCCACCTCCCGCACTTCATCCTTAAACAGATTTCTTAAGGGTTCTATTATTTCCTTAAAATCCACATGCTCGGGCAGTCCACCTACATTATGATGGCTTTTTACTACTCTGGCATCGTCCAGCCCGCTTTCGATTACATCGGGGTATATGGTCCCCTGTACCAGAAAATCCACCCTTCCCAGGGACCTGGCATGCTCTTCAAATACCCTTATGAATTCTTCGCCGATTATCTTACGTTTCAACTCAGGATCCGTAACACCCCTAAGCTTGCCTAAAAACCGTTTGCCGGCATCCACCTTTATCAAGTTAATATCGAATTGATCCTTAAAAACCCTTTCCACTTCTTGGGCCTCACCTTTTCTTAAAAGACCATGATCAACAAAGATACAGGTGAGCTGCTGTCCAACGGCACGGTGAACCAATACAGCCGACACCGATGAGTCTACACCACCGGACAAGGCGCATAAAACCTTTCCATCCCCTACTTTATTTTTTATATCCTTAATGGCTTGCTGGACAAAGGTTGACATTTTCCAATCGCCACTGCACCGGCAAATATTGTATAAAAAATTCTTTAATATACCGTTATCTTTTATATTATGTATATCCTCGGGATGGAACTGTACACCGTACAACTTTCTCTTAGAGTCTTCCAAAGCTACGACCTGGGAACTGCCTGTCCATGCAACTGCCTTAAATCCTTCCGGCACTTTCTGAATATTGCCGGTGTAGTCCACCGAGCACCGGATACTGTCGTCAATACCCTTAAACAATAAGGACTGGGTATCCAGGTTGACGACAGCTTCGCCCTGCCCTCCGGCACCCTCCTTTAAAACTGTACCCCCCATTTGATGGCATATTAATTGAGCGCCGTAACAAATACCCAGTATTGGTATATTGAGCTTAAATATATCCTCATTACATCTTGGAGCATTTTCGGCATATATGCCGGTCAGCCCACCGACAAGTATTATTCCCTTGGGATTAATTTTTTTAATACGCTCTATAGATGCGTTATAGGGCAACACTTCACAATATACATGGGCCTCCCGTACCTTCCGGGCAATCAACTGGTTATACCGTCCGCCGAAATCTAATACTATAACCTTTTCAATCTCCATAACAACACCTCTTGATATAAAATAGACGATTTCTGTTAGAATGCTTATTCAAGTATATTTAATACACCCTTTGTTGTCAAATATTTTTTAAACTGCAGGGTTATATTCTGGTAAACCTCCACAAGGGATAGATTTTCCCTTTTTGCAATGATTTTACAGTCCTCGTATTCCGGTGATGCCTTAATCACAGTTCCGTCCCTTACAGCCAACTTGACCCTCACATCGCCAAACCCGGACTTAAAGGTAATTACCTTTCTGTCCAAGGCTATGCGTTTCACGGTATATTCCCGTACACCTAAGGTAGTTGTCTCCTCAAAAAGGATATCGTATATTTTCCCTTTATCAATATCTTTACACAATACAGTTATTTTAATCCCCGGACGATTTTTTTTCATAAAAACAGGTGTATTATATACCTCCAAGGCCCCGGCTTCAAAGAGCCTGTCCATTGTGTAACCTATTACTTCTCCGGTTACATCGTCCAAATTGGTCTCCAATACTGTTATTCTTTCACAGACCGTGTATTCCGTCGATTCACCAACAACTACCCTAAATACATTTGGGATATCAAGGTTATGACTTCCGCATCCATAGCCTATTGCCTTAACAGTCATTGACGGCATATTGCCGTATTCCTTCGATAAGCTTGAAATAATAGCTGCACCTGTGGGCGTTACCAATTCCTTTTGGATACCGGTATCATATATCGGTACCCCTTTTAACAGTTCCAATGTGGCAGGAGCAGGTAGCGGTATGCTCCCGTGATGACATGTGACAAATCCCCTGCCAATATGTACCGGCGAACAGTGAATGCTGTTTATCTTTAAATAATCTATACATATGCCAACTCCTACAATGTCTATTATCGAATCCACTGCTCCTACTTCATGAAAGGTCACCCTATCAATATTCACGCCATGTATCCTGGCCTCTGCCTGGGCCAGTCTGGCAAAGATCCTTTTTGATATTTCTTTAGCACCGGGGGTTATTCCACTGTTGTCAATCAAACGGACAATATCACCGTAAGTTGTATGACCATGGCTATGGTCACCAACGACAACTGAAAAAGCGGTACCGGTGATACCCTGCTTAACAGTCTTTTTTATCTCTAAATGATATGGACCTATTTTTAAAGATTTCAGCTGTTCCTTTAGATAATCCATATCAACAAGTCCGGTATCCAATAAAGCGGCCAATGTCATGTCACCGCTGACACCGGAAACACAATCCAAATACAGTATCGTCATAATGATAACCCTCACTCAAAAATTCAACAATGGATGACCATATCCAGACGCCTTTTTGAAAAGGTTCATACTCCTATTATTATGGCAGTAGCATTGAGCATACCGCCTAAACACTATTCTCTGGCATGGATAGGCTGTTTATCATACTGGCCAAATACCCCGCTCCGAACCCGTTATCGATATTGACCACACATACCCCGCTGGCGCAGCTATTCAGCATACATAGCAAAGCCGAAAGGCCACCAAAATTAGCCCCGTATCCCACACTGGTGGGCACGGCAATCACCGGCTTATCTACCAAACCGCCCACTACACTGGCCAATGCCCCCTCCATACCCGCAACAACTACCAAAACATTTGCCTTCATGAGCTTGTCGGAATTGTCCAGCAGCCTATGTATACCAGCCACCCCCACATCATACAACCGTTCCACACTATTATTAAGCAACTGAGCTGTCACTGCAGCTTCCTCGGCCACTGGTATATCCGAAGTACCACCTGTTACCACAAGTATGGTATGATTGTTCATTGGCCTTTTTTGTCTTTTTATCGATATAATCCTAGCCTGAGAAAAGTATTTAGCATCCCTGCATATTTCCTTTACACTTTCATATACCTTCGGGTCGGCCCGCGTAGCCAAGATATCGTTTTCTCCCTCCAACATTTTTTGGATAATTAACTTGATATGCTCTATTGTCTTACCCGGGCAATATATAACCTCAGGATGACCGGTTCTTAATTGCCTGTGATTGTCTATTTTGGCAAAGCCCAAGTCCTCAAAGGGCAATTGCTTTAGTTTGAAAAGGGCCTCTTCTATATCTAAGCTACCTTCCTTTACCCCTTCCAACAGCTTACGTATCGTTTTCTGATCCACGTTATATTTCCCCTTTAACCTTCAATGCCTCATTCATTTTACCTGTTCTATAACCTGCTACGTCAATGGCTGTATAGGAAAACCCTATCTTTTTAAAGTAAACATTGATATCGTCTAATAAATCTAAATCAAATAGTTTGCTCCTATCCTTTGGGTCAACCTCTATTCTGGCTAAGTTACCATGATGCCTTACCCTTACTTGCAACAAGCCCCGATCCAGTAAAAACTGTTCAGCCCTATCCACCATTATAAGCTTATCCTTGGTAATAGCCTCACCATATGGGATTCTGGTAGCAAGACAGGCAAAGGATGGTTTGTCCCATGTGGCCAGTCCTATGCACCTGGAAGCCTCTCTTATTTCGTTTTTGGAAAAACCTATTTCCTTTAAAGGACTTGTTATGTTCAGTTCATCTGCCGCCTTCATACCTGGCCTATAGTCGCTGACATCATCTGCATTGGTACCATCGGCTATATATTTAATAGAGTTGTCTGCAGCAATTTTTTTAAGAGTATTAAACAGTGATTTTTTACAATAGTAGCACCTGTTATAATCGTTAGCAGTAAATTCCGGTATATCCAATTCCTTTGTTTCTATTATTACTTGGCGTGCCCCGATATCTTCTGCCAGTTTACATGCATGACTCAACTCCCGCTCGGGATGACAAAAGGACCTGGCCGTAACAGCTAAAACGCTGGATTTCAAAACATCATGGGCCACCTTTAACAAAAAGGTGCTGTCCACTCCCCCCGAGAAGGCTACCACTAAGGCTTTATATGCCCTTAACCTGTCCTTTAGTGCCGAAATCTTTCTATCCAAAACCGCCATATTATCCACCATTCTGAAGGCCCGCTGACTTGATATAGTTCAGCCTTTCTATGATAGGTAGCCGTTGGGTACATACTTCTTCGCATTGTCCGCAGGCAATGCATCGGTGAATAGCGGACTGTTTATTTAACGGCATATTCCACTGATTTTTTAGCCTATTGAGCATTGCCTCATCTGGCCTGCCCAGTATTTTATAATTGTATGCATCCATATATTTGGATACGGCAATGCCTTCAGGGCAATCCGTACAATAATTACAGCCGGTGCATAGGCTATTCATACCCATATTAATTCTATTTTTCATTTGGACAAGCTTTTCATCGGTAATATCGTACAGCCCTTCAACGGCGGCGGCGTTTTGTTCCACCTCTTGAATGGTACCCATTCCCGTGAGAACTACGGATATCTCCTTGTGGGCGGCATTAAACCTTATGGCAGCCTCGGCAACGGACTGGTCTTCCCTTTCCTTAATGTACTCAAAATACTGTGGATTTTGTGGTATAACCCCTCCACCCAGGGGATTCATGGTAACCACACCATAACCCTTATTATAAGCAGCCTTTAACCCTTTTTCCCTAAAGGGAAAATTAATTATATTGTATCCCAGAGTGAAGCCTTCAAAATAACCTTCATCAACCATTATTTCTATTTCACTTCCATTGCAGTGGGTAGAACAGACTATGTGCTCAATCAAACCTTCTTCCTTTGCCTTTAATGCCCCTTCATAGGGACCCCCGGGTGAAATAACCCTCCGATATTGGTTAAGGTCCAGGATACTCCACATATGATAGAAGGTTATCCTATCCACCCCCAGCCTTTTCAGGGATTTTTCTATTCTTCTCCTTACATCGTCGGCAGTAGGATCCATTCTAAGCATGCTCTTGGTGGATACATAAAAGGGATGGGGCATGTCTTTAAAGGCTTCACCGAATATCTCTTCGCTGGTACCATCACAATATATCGGTGCGGTATCAAAATAATTAATGCCCAGTTCGCTGGCCCTTCTTACTACCTGGGCACTGTCGTGGATGGAGTATTCCTTTAAAAAACGCATGCCGCCGAAACCTATTACAGATACCTTCTTCCCGGTTTTGCCATATTCTTTATATAACATATCTATCACCCCTCATGGCAACTATATACTCAAATTTGGGTTGTTCCCTAATAATTTTATCATACCACCAGTGTTGGTGTAAAAGTCATAAAAAAAGAAAGGAAATCCTTTCTTTTCTTATCTCGATGTGTAGTTGGGCGCCTCTTTGGTTATATAAATATCGTGGGGATGGCTTTCTATATAACCCGCATTGGTTACCCTGATAAATTTGGCTCTTTCTATCAACTGGTCGATGGATGCACAGCCGCAATATCCCATACCTGACCTCAAACCGCCGATAAGTTGAAAAATGGTATCCGACAGGGGACCCTTATAGGGCACTCTGCCCTCGACACCTTCGGGTACAAACTTTTTGGCATCCTCTTGGAAATACCTGTCTTTGCTCCCGCAGGCCATGGCTCCTATGGAACCCATGCCCCTATATACCTTAAAACTTCTACCTTGATAAATCTCGGTATCTCCGGGGCTCTCTTCGGTACCGGCGAACAGGCTTCCTATCATTACCGCCCTGGCTCCTGCCGCAATGGCTTTTACAATATCCCCTGAATATTTTATACCGCCATCGGCAATCACTGGTACATCGTATTTTTTTGCTTCTAAGGCACATTCGTAAACAGCTGTTAACTGGGGAACGCCTATACCTGCAATCACCCTGGTAGTACATATGGAGCCCGGCCCTATGCCAATCTTGACCGCATCTGCCCCAGCTTCTACCAAATCCCTCACAGCCTCGGGCACAGCAACATTACCGGCCATCAGTTCCAAGTCGGGATACTTTTCCTTTATCCTGGATACCATCTCCAGGACGCTCTTCGAATGGCCGTGGGCTGTATCCAAAACTACAAGATCTACTTTGCTACCTACAAGGGCGTCTACTCGCTCCATGGTATCCTTAGCTATGCCCACAGCAGCCCCTACAAGGAGTCTGCCGTTCTTATCCTTGGCTGAATTGGGATATTGAATACCCTTTTCTATATCCTTTATTGTTATTAATCCCTTTAATTGTCCCTGTTCATCAACTATAGGCAGTTTTTCTATTTTATAAAACCTCAAAATCTCTTGGGCTTCCTCTAAAGTAGTTCCTTCAGGTACCGTGATGAGCTTTTCAGCAGTCATTACATCTTTAATCTTTCTGCTGAAGTTTGTTTCGAATCTTAAGTCCCTGTTTGTGAGTATGCCCACTAATTTATTATCATCATCAGTTATTGGGACCCCTGATATGTGATATTTCTCCATTAATTCCATGGCATCGGAAATCAAATGCTCCGGGGAAAGGAAAAAGGGATCCACAATAATACCATGTTCTGAACGCTTAACCTTATCCACTTGAGCCGCCTGTTCGGATATAGGCATGTTTTTATGTATAATACCTATACCACCTTCCCTGGCTATTGCTATTGCCAGTCTTGATTCAGTTACCGTGTCCATGGCGGCACTTATTAATGGAATGTTGAGTTTTATTTTTTTTGTTATAAAGGTGGAAATATCTACGTCCTTTGGTAAAACATCGGATTTTTGCGGTAATAATAGTACGTCGTCAAAGGTTAACCCTTCCTTGGCAAATTTATCGATAATATTAATCACTACCCTTCATACATTCTTTATATGTTTGTTTTCACTCACGCTATAATATTTGAATGTTAGTTTATCAAATTAAGCAATTGGTGTCAAGCTATGAAATAACGGCTTTAACCCATATCCATTCTTTAAATTTAGCTTTGTCACATTAACCATTTCTATATTAAATACGGTTAAAAAAAAACAGCTTCCGCTGTTATTCGATTTATATAGAATTTAAGACTACATTTCATTACTTTCGATTATTATCCTATGATCCACCAGATTAAGTTCTTTTAAACTGGCATTGATAATTTTTTTCTTACCAAATATATCTTCTAATATTAGTTGGTCTTTACCGGGGATTATTTTGTCCACGTTTTCAAAGTATAATTCTATTTTATCCTTATTTTTGAGATATACATTGGCTTCACACATTTTTAACCCTCCATTCTAATTTTTATTGTTTCAATTACCTTATTAATAATATGGGGTAATGGTTCATGTTTAACACCCACTATTTGTATATTTGATTTTGTAATAGGCAGGAGAATCTTCAGTGCTTTGCTACAGGTAATGGCTTCAGCCATTTTAGGAGTTAGTTCACCTAACATAGAATTTGCAAGAATTATTGCCAAGGGACCGATTATCATATCCACCCTATCAACATTATAAACGATGGCATTTTCGCCGGTAGCGCCCTCATTGGCCCCTGCCTTAAGCATCAGTGTGGTCGCCATTGCATTGGTACCCAATGCGATTATTTCAATATCCGGCGGCAGCATTTCTCTGATTTTCTCTGTTATATATTTACCTATTCCGCCTCCCTGCCCATCAATAATTGCGATTTTCATAGATAATTTCTCCTTAAAAAAAGCCATAAAGCATACTAATTACCCACATCTTTGCAGGCATTAGACCTTCATGGCCAGTTGTTAAATAATATCCCCATAATAATACTAAACCTTCATGGCTTGACCTGTTATAATTATTATATTTTATGTGAGTGATGCTGTCAACAAAAGCTACCCACAAAAAAACTTCGGCAAATTGCCGAAGTTTTTTTATCTTAGTACATTGGAGGCATACCGCCGCCCATTCCTCCTGGAGCTCCGGGCATTGGTTGTTCCTTCTCAGGAATATCGGTTACCAGTCTTTCAGTTGTAAGTATCATTGCTGCGATGCTTGCTGCATTTTGTATTGCAGACCTGGTTACCTTTGTTGGGTCAACAATACCCCTGGAAATCATATTTACATATTCCTGTTTCAATACATCAAAACCTATGCCTGCTTCGCTGTCCATAACCTTTTGTACTATTATTGAGCCCTCCAACCCTGCATTGGCAGCTATCTGCCTAATGGGCTCTTCCAAAGCTCTCCTAACTATGTCAACACCGGTCTTAAAGTCACCTTCAGCAGGTATTTCCTTAACCTTGGCAATGGCCGTAATCAACGCCGCACCGCCACCCGGTACTATACCTTCTTCGACAGCGGCCCTTGTCGCCGCCAAGGCATCTTCTATCCTGTGTTTCTTTTCCTTCATCTCGGTTTCAGTAGCTGCGCCTACTTCAATTACCGCTACACCGCCTGCCAATTTTGCAAGTCTTTCCTGAAGCTTTTCTCTATCGAAATCTGAAGTGGTTTCTTCTATTTGTGCCTTAATCGAAGCAATTCTTGCCTTTATTTCATTGGTATCTCCTGCGCCGTCAACTATCGTGGTATTCTCTTTATCTACTTTAACCTGTCTGGCTTTGCCAAGCTGTTCAATTTTTACTTCTTTCAGATCCAAGCCTAGTTCTTCAGAAATAACTTGGCCGCCTGTCAGAATAGCTATATCCTGAAGCATTGCCTTTCTTCTATCGCCAAACCCAGGTGCTTTAACGGCAACGCATGTAAATGTTCCCCTTAATTTATTTACCACCAATGTAGCCAACGCTTCGCCTTCAACATCCTCGGCGATAATTAAGAGTTTTTTGCCCTGCTGCACAATTTGTTCCAATATGGGCAATACTTCCTGTATATTGCTTATCTTTTTATCGGTAATTAGAATATATGGTTCATCCAGTAAGGCTTCCATTTTTTCTGTATCTGTCACCATGTAAGGTGAGATGTATCCCCTGTCAAATTGCATACCTTCAACTACATCAAGTTCTGTAGCCATGGATTTGGATTCTTCTACGGTAATTACCCCGTCCTTACCAACCTTCTCCATGGCATCGGAGATTAGTTTTCCGATAGTTTCATCGGCTGCTGATATGGAAGCAACCTGTGCAATTGCTTCTTTGCTTTCAATGGGTTTACTTATTGCTTTAAGCTGTTGTACAGCTGCTTCGGTAGCCTTTTCGATACCCTTTTTTAGCATCATAGGATTGGCTCCGGCTGCTACATTTTTCAGGCCTTCTCTAATAATGGCCTGGGCTAGTAATGTTGCCGTAGTAGTACCATCACCTGCCACGTCATTGGTTTTTGTCGCTACTTCTTTAACCAATTGTGCACCCATGTTTTCAAAGGGGTCTTCCAGTTCTATTTCCTTTGCAATGGTAACACCATCATTTGTTATCAAAGGAGATCCAAATTTCTTATCAAGCACCACATTTCTTCCCTTAGGTCCAAGGGTAATCTTAACGGTATCTGCAAGGGCATTTACACCCCTTTCCAGGGCTCTTCGCGCATCCTCACCATACTTAATCTGTTTTGCCATTTTATTCCCTCCTCATTTTCATTGGACGTATGAATTGTATACTACTCGACTATACCTAAAATATCACTTTGACGTACTATTATGTATTCTTCTCCATCCAGCTTGACTTCTGTTCCTGCATATTTAGAATAGATTACCTTGTCGCCGACCTTTACTTCCATCTTTACCTCTTTTCCATCAACGATCCCGCCTGGACCTACAGCCAGAACCTCTGCCATTTGGGGTTTTTCTTTTGCAGTACCCGGCAACACAATACCGCTTTTGGTTGTCTCTTCAGTTTCCATCAACTTAATGATTACTCTATCGCCTAATGGCTTAATATTCATAAAAAAAACCCTCCTTGTTGTATATTGTTCTTCGTTAGCACTCTCTATTGGAGAGTGCTGATTACAGATATTATATTATAAAAAAGTCTTTTATTAGGCAAGCATAATAAATCCGGAAATATATTGCAATTCC
>JBMNSO010000046.1:0-12394 GCA_050945235.1 Mahellales bacterium | reverse complement strand
CATCCTACCCCCGGCCAGGGTCTCCACTATGTCCACCGCCAGTTTCCCGGCACCAATGCCCACCTGCTCTATTTCATATGCGAAGATTATGGAGTAAACATCCCTTTCTTCCATTTCCCTTGCCTTGCCAAAGGCAACGTCATAGCCCAGTATGTTTTGTATCTCCAAGGCAACATGTTCTATAACGTGGCCCATGTAAGTACCTTCCTCCAACCTCTGCACAAACCCCAGCCTGGTGTTCCTGGAACAATGATGTTCCTTAAGCCCGGGCAATAGCTTTATTATATTCCTGTTAAAGGATGTAAGTTGGTTGGTTGGTGTGTCACCATATGGACTGATGTCCACAACCATCTTAATTACCGGCTTGTGGCTGTATATATTCCTTCCCCTCAAGCTGTCTATTCTGATAATATGCATGCCTATCCTCCAAACTGTGCCTTATTTATCCTTCTGGTCCTTATGATCAATACATCTTCTGGTCCTTAAATCAAATTTGTAACCCGGTGGCAGAACATGGAGCCTGACATTGGTTATTGACAGGATTTCGTTTGGGTTTAATTCCGATACATTTGTATGGTGTATATCCTTGCCATCTAATATCGTCACTGCCTGGGAACCTAGTACCTTAAAAACTCCGTCGGGAGTGACATGTACTGCCGTATCTTCATCGATGCCTATGCCCAGGATATGGGGGTTTTGAGCCACGGCCGATAAAAGACGCCCTATCCTGCCCCTTTGGGCAAAGTGCTGGTCTATTACCACCCCTTCCAGCAGCCCAAGTCCGGGGGCCATCTTTAGGGTACATTTCCGGGGTGCGTCATCGTCTTCGCCTTCCACCACCATTGTCTCGCTCATCACCGATGCCCCGGCACTGGTACCGGCCAACACCACGCCCTTTTCATACTTCCTGAACAGTTTCTCGTTCAGCCTGGTACCGCCTATCAAACTGGTTATCCTTAATTGATCGCCACCCGTAAAGAATATGCAGGTGGCATCATCCAGTATGGAAATCAGGTCCTGGTCCTGGGCATCCCTTCTATCGCCTACGTTGAGCAGTTTTATATCCGAAACACCCAGCCGAGAAAATATTTCCTTGTACTCGCCGCCCACCTTCTTAGGATACTTGGTAGCAGCCGTTACAATAATGAGGCAGGCTTTTTTACCACCTGCCAACCGGGTAACTTCCTTGAGGATTTCACACTCGCCGTCCTTGTCTTCCGCACCGCCTATAATGACCAGGTTCCCTTCTACCTTTTGTTCCAATTTTAAACCTCCAAAAAAAACTATTTGTATTTTTTGTTTTTTTGTCAATGTTTATTCAACAAATAACCCCTTACAGTAAAAAAAGGAAGATATGCCGGGCATTTCTTCCTTCGTTATCAGTCAATAGTCCTTAAGTTGGTCAGTAATCCTTAGGTTAGTCAATAATCCTTAAGTTAGCCAGTATTCCGTTATAAGAGCAAAGACGCCACTTTGTACGATCAAATCAGCCAATTTACTGTTATGAAGCAAAAACAGCGTTATATAAGCATTATACAACGGCTTATATATGGTTGGGTAGATCAATATCCTTCGGTGGTTTGAAGAACAACGTCAGCAGTGTGGCGGCCACCAGTACTGGGATCTGTGTATAAAGGGCATTATAGAGCCCTATCCTATCGGCTATGATACCGGTTATATAGGCCCCAACACTACCTACACCGAAGGTTAAGCCCATCATAAGGCCAGAAACCATGCCAGTGCTTTGGGGCATTAATTCCTGACCCTTCACCATGGCTATGGTAAAACTAAACCGCATGCACACACCGGCCGCTACGATAAACACTATGGACGCAGCCCCGGAGGTCATCATAAACAATGCATATGCTACAACTGACAATATACCGGTCAGTATCAACAGCTTCCTGCTGCTGTGCCTGGACAGCATAAAACCGCTAAGTACCAGGCCCAGCACCGCCAGTGTATTAAACAGGGTAAATATCCTGGATGCGGCTATTTCCGAATAACCCATATTCACGTAATACAGTGAAAGGAAGGAGGTAAGGACCATAAAGGCCCAGGTACGGAGTATCTCCGCCAGGGTAAGGAACACCATATTTTTTTTACAGTCAACACAGGTCGCCGCCGGCCGGGTCCCTTCCGGCTGTCCATGGTATTCTGCTTGGTCACCCGCCCCGGCGGAGCGGGTATATATCATCACCACCGCGGCGGCAATGCCTATCCCCACCGAATATGCAATACCCAAGGCACCAAACCTGTTGACCATGGGCACTATCACGAGGGGCGTCACCGCGGCAGCCAAATTCCCGCTAATGGCATAAACCGATGTGTATAGGCCCCTTTTTCTGCCGCTGTGCTCGTTGACAATGACCGCACCCAGAGGATGATATAACGTGGAGCCCAGGCTGGCCGCCGTTGCAATTACAACAATAAGTATAAAACTATCGGTGAACGCTATGGCGCTCATCATAATACTGATCCATAACAGACTATATACTACCATTTTCCTGTTACCCCTTTTATCCAGTACCAGCCCCAAAACCGGTTGCAGTGACGAGGACAGCAGGTTTATGGCCGTAATGATTAAGCCCACCTGGCCCTGGGTCAGTTTCAGTGTCAGCACCAGAAAGGGTACGATGGACGGTATCAGCATCATATAAAAATCTACTGCGAAATGGCCAAGGGACAGACCCAGCACCCTTTTTAGGCCCCCGTCACGGATCGACGGCATAGACGATATATTTCCTCTGGACCCCGACGGGATATTTCCCCTGACCTTTGTTATATTATCCAAACTCTTCAGCCTCCATAATTGTTCCATGTTAAAAAACGCATACATATAGTATAGCCCAGTTATTTATGGTATTTCAATAGCAAAAAAATATGGAGTCCCTGGAATTGTCTCCAACTCCAGGGACCCTATCTATGGATAATTTAATTTATTCTTAAAAATATTATTATAAACCAACTATATTTATATAATAACCATATGATTGCGGTTGTTTATGTTACATGCAGGTTTCTTGGCCGTCATTTCCTTAGATTATG
Organism: Mahellales bacterium; assembly: GCA_050945235.1. Taxonomy (GTDB): domain Bacteria; phylum Bacillota; class Clostridia; order DUOD01; family DUOD01; genus DUOD01. Next base: position 9,346 of record JBMNSO010000046.1, on the reverse strand, counting down.
TTTAAAGGCATAGATGGCTGCCTGGGTCCTGTCACATACATCCAATTTCCTGAAGATATTGGATACATGGTTTTTCACCGTCTTTTCGCTTATATATAGGGTATCGGCAATTTCCCGGTTATTCAGCCCTTCTGATATCAGCATTAGAACCTCCTTTTCCCGCTGGGTCAGCCCGTTTTCATTGGCCTGTCTAATCACGGCCGAACCTGAAAGACCGTCGAACTCCTTTATAAGGTCGGTGGTCAGGTTGGGCTGTATGTACGTTTTACCTTTACATACCATCCTTATGGCCTCTATCAGGTGTTCGGCTTCAGCATCCTTTAGTATATATCCCGCCGCTCCCATCCTGATAGTCTCCAGGAGGTATTCCCTGTCCTCATGGATGGTCAGTACTATAATCCTGGCACTGGTGTTATTGTCCTTTAGCATCCTTATAGCCTGAATTCCGCTGATTATGGGCATGTTAATATCCATAAGCACAATATCCGGCTTTAATGCTGTGGCCATTTCTATGGCCTGGCGCCCATCGGCCGCCTGGCCTACCACTTCAATGTCCTTTTCCAACTCCAGGATCTGTTTTAGGCCCTTGCGCATCAGGGAATGGTCATCAGCTATAAGTACGCGGATCTTATTCATTTTGTTCAACCCCCTTACTTGAATTAATCGGTATCTTAACCGTTATCTCCGTACCTTTGTCAGCCACTGAGACTATTTCAAAGGAACCGTTTAACAGTTCCACCCTCTGCCTCATGCTGTGCAGTCCAAAACCCTTCATGTCATCGCTCAGGTTGATACCCTTTAATACTTCATCAACATCAAACCCGATACCATTATCCTTTATCTTCATGGTCACCACCTCACCGTCATTGTCAATCATGATACACACCTTGTCCGCTTTAGAATACTTCTTGACATTGTTAAGGGCCTCCTGCATTATCCTGAACAGTGCAACATCGATAATGCCCTTGGTATCTATTATTTCATTATTATAGTGAAGTGCTACTTCTATGGAGGTATCCGTCCTATAATTCGCAAGATACCTTTGGATGGTGGGGATCAGTCCCAGGTCGTCTAGGGACATGGGTCTTAAATCAAATATAATCTTTCGTATCTCACGGAGGCTGCACCTTACCAGTTCCTTAAGCTCCTTTAACTCAACCCTGGTCTTGTCCATATCCACGGTACTCAGTTTTTCACAGATTTCCGCCTTCAATACAATATTCGACATGGACTGGGCCGGCCCGTCGTGTATATCCCTGGCTATCCTCTGCCTTTCCTCTTCCTGGGCCTTTATTACCCTTATACCCAGCAACTCCTTTTGGTGTATATCCTCCATCTTTTCACTTAAGGTTGACAGGTCGCCGGTCAAGAAATCCATGGCCACCGCAACATGGGAAATGAGGTGCTGAGCCTTTTCCAGTATCTTTTGGGTATGTCTCAGCCTTTTTTCTATCTCCATCCTCTTTTTTATCAGCTGCTGCTCATGCTCCCTTTTTAAGGCCAAATGTATCTGGTAATTTTTGGCCGTGTCATAGGCAATTTCTATGTCCTTTTCGGTATAATAACGGAAATTTTTACTTACCTCCATCAAATTCCGCCTGCTTTCCTTTTCCAGGATCTCCAGTTCGTCCACATTTTTTATAATTTCCGTTATGTGATTGTTTACAGACCTGAGCTCTTCTCTCAGTTCCAAGTACTCCGCCTGGGCCTGTTCATATATGTCATATATCTGGCGCTTGCTTTCATTGATTGTTTTTAGCGTATCTTTTATTATTTGATCTAATCTGGTAACACTAATGCCGGAGCTTATCATTTCGACCTCACAATTTTTATTTTATAAAGTATTCGACAATCTTTTTGATATTCCTTTACAAAAAGTGGGCATCAAAGGATAAAACCTCAAAATAAGGAAAAAGACCCATATCTATTATAAGTCCCAATATGGTCACTAGGTACTGGGACTAAAGTCCTAACTGGCGCTATGCCGGGATAATATCGCAGAACTAATGCCAGTAGGCTGTGTTGGTTACCGGCGTCGATAATGATCGGATAGGTTAAACGGGTTTTAACAAAATTTACCACCGTGGCGGCCATCTGTTTGTCATCGACCCCATCGGGCATATTAACCAGTCTAAGCAGTATAATATCCTTGCCCGCCGATATTTTCTCCGGCTCATATGTACCCGATAAAAGGCTGCCCAGGTCAATAACCATCTCCGCCACCCTGTTTTGCCAGTCGCCTTCCAATACAACCGCCCTTCTGCTGCTTGATATCACCTTCCTGCCATCCCGGGCAACGTACCCTGCAACGGGGTTGTCACTCAACCGCCGGGTCATTGCACCTATATGCTCCGGCTGGGTACCGCAACAGCCACCGATTATCCTTACCCCGGCTTCAAGGATTTCGGGTATGAAGTCCGCCATCTCCTCCGGCGATAGGGAATATACCATCTGTCCCCCCATCATTTTGGGTAGCCCGGCATTAGGCTGCATCACCAGGGGAACCTTGGCATAGGGATGCATCTCCCTTACAACGTCAATCAACTGCCGGGGGCCTCCTGAGCAGTTGACACCCACGGCATCGGCACCCACCCCCTGGAGAGTGGATATGCAGGTGGCAGGGGTGTTGCCCATCAGGGTGGTTTTACTGGATTCAAAGGTCATGGTACAAACCACCGGCAGGTGGCAATTCTCCTTTGCGGCTATTATCGCCGTTCTTGCCTCTTCCAAGTCCGACATGGTCTCTATCCATATGACATCGCATCCGGCCTTTGCGCCAATAGTTATCTGTTCCTTGAAGGCGGAGTAGGCCCCGTCCCATTTAAGGCTGCCGTAGGGTTCAAAGAGCTCGCCCGTCGGTCCTACGGATAAAGCCACCCACCCGTCACTGCCCATTACTTCCCGGGCTATTCCAACCCCTGCTTGGTTTAATTCCCTTACCCTGTCACCCAGCCCAAACTTTGACAGCTTTATTCTGTTGGCCCCGAAGGTATTGGTTTGTATCATTTTCGAGCCAAGGTCCCTGTATGCCCTATGTACTGAGCTTACCATATCCGGGCTTTCTACGTTCAGCAGTTCAAGGCACTTCCCGCCTTCTATGCCCTGTTTTTGGAGCATTGTTCCCATGGCGCCGTCCATAATCAGGATATTATTATGAATGTAACTGATAAAATTCAATATAATTCACCCTTTCCTCGAATTTACCAGGGATTCTCATTAATAGCATATTTATTATTATATACCCTAGCTGTGCAAAATCCAATAAAAATGTCAGGTTTAGACAAGATACAACTAAATACTGCCGGGATTGTTTAGGCGTGGAATAGAGATGCACATAAAAAGGGAGGAATGGCCGACCCACCCCTCCCCGGCATTTTTATTTTTCAACCTTTTGCCAAATGGTATCCCTACCCTTTGAACACTGGGGAAATTGTTCACCCTCGTTGAAATGCTTATTTTCACCTGATATCTGGCATTCGTACAACCCGGATTCCTTGCATCTTTGCCCGGTCTTATACCTTTTCTCCACCAAAACACCTCCTTTATTTTATTTTAACCCCATACAATCATTAATATAAACAAAACAGTATTGAAATATTTCTGTAAAAGGTTTTAATTCTTTTGTAAAATTAAATCTTTATACTATATGTATATGGCGACATCCATAATGTACCAACAAAACAGGAGGCTGGATGATGGGACGTATAATAACTACACTTCTGCTTAGTTTTATATTTATTATTGGTACAGTATCCTGCCAACAGGAAGAACAACCCATACCCTATACGGTAGAGGAGTTTGATAAGCTGCCTGAACTGATAAAAACCCATCTATGGGAAAACAGGTTCCATGAATCAAATAAAGTGTTCAGCCTGGGGGAAAAGGTATATATCGCCGTAAACATGGGTGTAAAGCCCACAGGCGGCTATGAAATAGCAATAGACAAGGTAGTCCGGATAATGGACGATATACCAAGGATTTTAGTGGATTTGGAATATATTAACCCCTCGCCCCAACAGATAGTGGAACGGAAGATTACATATCCCATAACCGTTATTTCCATCCTGGCATCCCATGTCAAAGAGAATACCCAATTTAAGTTTATGGTTGACGACCATTTGGTGGGGGAAGTTCACGAAAAAACCGTCCTTAGCAGTTAAAGGACGGCCTATTTTTTGCCCGTATCTATTATACCATTATTGGTTACTATTAAATCCACCGGGATATCGTATTCATCCGTCGGCACCCGGGATACCACCTGACAATCAAAGGCGATGCCAATCTTCGGTACGTCTTTTTTTATATCGGCCAAAAACCTGTCATAGTACCCCCCGCCATAACCTACTCTGTAGCCGTTTTTGTCAAAGGCCACCGACGGAACCACGATGAGGTCGATTTCGTTTTTGTCAATGGGCCTCACTAATTCTTCCTTGGGCTGTCTGATACCGAAATACCCCGGTTTTACCTGATCAAAGGAGTCTATGATCGAGGGGACCATCTCCCGGGTTTTGGGCCGGCATATGGGCACGGCCACTTTTTTATTGGTTTGCCAGGCCCATTCAATGATATTATCGGTTATGACCTCACTGCCAAAACTCAGAAAGATCATTATTGTAGAGCTCCCCTTGGCTTGGTCCAAGTTTATAAAGGTGTTGAATATGTCCAGGCTCATGGATCGTATTTGATCAGGTGTGAGGTTATTCCTTACCCTTAGTACTTTTTCCCTTATACTGTCTTTATCCATACCGGTTTTATCCATCATTATTACTTCTCCCTAGCATGAATGTTATATAAACACAAGAAACCAGCCCTTGTCCAAATGATATATCTCCTTATTATAAGGACATTTGCAAGAACCGTCTTCTGTCCATGTCTGCCTTATTATGTAGACACAAGAGCCATCCCCTGTTCAGTCCCCTGCCGTTACTTATACAGACTTGCCACCCTTTTTATAGAGTCGGGGCACCCTTTTGGTGATGTTGGTTAATATTTCGTAGGATATGGTATCGTCCCACATAGCCAGTTCATCGGCCCATATGGCCTCACCACCCTGGCTGCCCATCAGTACTACTTCGTCACCCAGCTTTATCCCTTCTATATCGGTAACATCCACCATGCACTGGTCCATACAAACCCTGCCCACCACCGGCGCCCTTTTGCCCCTGACCAGTACTTGGGCCCTATTGCCAAAGACCCGTTTGTAACCGTCGGCATAGCCTACCGGCAGTGTGGCAATCCTCGACATCTTTGTTGTGGTATATGTCCTTCCGTAGCTTAAACAACAGCCTATCTCCACGTCCTTCAAATGTACTATCCTGGTCTTCCATTCCATTGCCGGCTTAAGGTCAATGGACCGTTTCACCTCTTGGGACGGGTAGTAGCCGTATAGAATAATACCGGGCCTTACGGCATCATAATAGGTATCCGGCATGTCCAGTATGGCACCGCTGTTGGCGGCATGGACCAATGGCCGGTCTATATTAAATGCCCTAAGGCTGTCCAAACACCTGCCAAGGTAGGATATCTGCATACTGGTATAGGACTTATCAGCCTCATCAGAGGTGGCAAAGTGGGTATAGATTCCCTTGATGTTTAGATTCTTCAGGCCGGAAAGGCCAGTCAACAATCGGTCCAGTTCCCAGCCCGGCCGTACCCCCAGCCTACCCATGCCGGTGTCTACCTTGATATGGATATCCACCCTGGACCCTTCCCCGGCGGCTTCATTGAGTGCCTTTGCCACCCTCTGGTCAAACACCGTCGCCTCCAGGTTATTGGATATCACCCTGGCCGCCTGGGCCGGTTCTATGGCTCCCAGTATCAAGATGGGACAGGTGATCCCACCCTGTCTCAACTCCTCGCCTTCTTCCACCGTGGCCACCGCCAGGTAATCAACCCCGGCATCCATCAATGCCATAGATACCTCCAGTGCACCATGGCCATAGGCATCGGCCTTGACCACGGCTATTACTCGACTGCTTTGCACCTTTTCCTTAATGGACTTAATATTATATTTTATGTTTTCAAGGTCTATTTCCAACCATGTAGGCCTTGATGCATCTTCCTTGTACATCTGCTCACCCCTTTGGCCTTACCGCCATCACAGACCACAAACCTCTTGTTCCGTTAATATCTTGATATTCTCGTCCTGCAGTACCTTAACCGCCCGTTCTATGTCATCCACCCTAAAGAGGATAAGGGCGCTGTCGGCAGTACGCTTCACAAAGGAATACAAATATTCTATGCTGACTTGGGCCTTTTCCAGTACATCCAGCACCGACGCAAGACCCCCCGGCCTGTCGGGCACCTCCACCGCTATGACCTCCGTGGTGTTCACGGTCAGGCCCGCATCCTTGATAACCCTTAGGGCCTTGTCAGGGTCGTTTACTATCATCCTCAGTATCCCGAAATTGGTGGTATCGGCTATGGACAGGGCGCTGATATCGATATCGTTTTCCCCCAACACCTTTGTGACTCTGGCCAGCCTGCCTACCTTGTTTTCCACGAAAACAGAAATCTGTTTTACAAACATGGGAACACCTCCCGTAATCCGGTTTCATTATATACATTTATATAATACATCCTCAATTATATAGTACCAGTCTTTTTATATAATTAAAAGGAAAAAATTCCATTATTATCAGACATTGCGGTTGTCCACTACCCGCTTGGCCTTGCCGCTGCCCCTTTCAAGGGTCTTGGGCTCAACCAGTTTAACGGTAACGTTAATGCCCAGGACGCTTTGTATCTCATGGGCGATCTTACGGTTAAGGTCCTCCAGCCGCCTGACCTCGTCGGAGAACAGGCTTTGGGATACCTCAACCAGCACCTGGAGGGTGTCCAGGTTGCCCTCACGGTTGACCACCAGCTGGTAATGGGGCTGGGTATCTCCTATGTCCACCAGTATACTTTCGATCTGGGAGGGGAAGACGTTAACGCCCCTGATAATCAGCATGTCATCGGTCCTGCCCACTACCTTTTTCATCCGTATATGGGTCCTGCCGCACCTGCAGGGCTCTTCTATCAGTGAGGTGATGTCCTTTGTCCTGTAACGGATGACGGGGATACCCTCCTTTTCTATGGTGGTTATCACCAGTTCCCCTTCACTGCCGTGGGGCAGTACCTCGCCGGTATCGGGGTCTATTATCTCGGGGATAAAATGATCCTCGAATATGTGCAGCCCGTCCTTATATTGACACTCGCAGGCCACCCCCGGGCCGGTCACTTCGCTCAGGCCGTATATATCAATGGCGCTTATCCCCAGCCTGGTCTCTATCTCCCGGCGCATATTATCTGTCCAGGGCTCGGCACCGAAAATACCATACCTCAACCGCAGCTGGCCGGGCTTAATATCCATCTCTTCCATGGTCTCGGCCAGGTATAGGGCATAGGAGGGTGTGCAGGCCAGTACGGTGGTGCCGAAGTCCTTCATAAGCATTATCTGGCGTTTGGTATTACCCCCGGAAATGGGTATCACCGATGCCCCCAGCCTTTCGGCGCCATAGTGCACCCCCAGCCCGCCGGTGAACAGGCCATAGCCATAGGCTATCTGGATAACCGAGTGTTTTGTGGTACCACCACAGGTAAGAGCCCGGGCCATGAGCTCGGACCAGGAGGTTATATCATTCCTGGTATAACCCACCACCGTGGGTTTGCCGGTGGTACCGGAGGAAGCATGAATCCTCACGATCTCACTTAAGGGCACTGCAAACAAACCGTAGGGATAGTTATCCCGAAGGTCCTGTTTGCTGGTAAAGGGCAACTTTTTCAAGTCGTCCAGTTCCGTTATATCCTCGGGTTTAAGTCCTCTTTGCTGCATCAGGTCCCTATAATAGGGCACGTTATAATAAACCTGGGATACCGTCTTAATTAGCTTCTCCTTCTTGAGCCGGTCCAATTCCTGTCTGTCTATGCATTCATATGATTTATTCCAGTACAGCAATACAAATACCTCCTGTGCTACAGCATTTTATACCCGACATTAAAGGCCCTTTTATTTATGTCCACCGTTTTTGGCGGCACGGTTTCCTCCAGGCACTCAAGCCAAATATCCTTGTCTATGTCCATACCGGCAGCCAGTACGCCCAACAGCACGGTATTGGCGGCCTTGGCGCTGCCGCATTCCACTGCCTTGGACAGGGCGTCTATTATGATAAGATTACCCACCCGCTGTCGTATCTGTTCATATATATCCTCCGGGTATTCCCTATCCCCGGTGATAACCGGCATGGGTGCTATCTTCTGGTCGTTGACCACCATGGTGCCGTCACTCTTTAGATAATCACACCACCTCAGGGCCTCCAGGCTTTCGAAGGCCAGTATTATATCGGCGTCGCCCCGGCTGACAAGGGGCGAATAAACTTTGTCTCCAAATTTCACATGGGTAACCACGCTACCGCCCCTTTGGGCCATACCATGGACCTCCGACAGCTTGACATCGGCACCCAGCTTGGCGGCCAGGCTACCCAATACACGACTGGCCAGCAGCGTACCCTGACCGCCTACTCCTACTATCAATATATTCTTGTTCACCATACTCCTATTCCTCCCTTTTTATGGCACCGCGCCTGCACACCTGTGCACACAGGCCACAGCCCGAACAAAGGGTATCGTTGATTCTTATACCATCCTTTGTTTTCTCTATGGCAGGACAGCCCAGCTTCAAGCATAGCCTGCAGTTGATGCATGCCCCGGTTTCGCAGTGATAGGGTATTCCTTTATTCTTCTTATCCAGCAAAGCACAGGGTCTCTTAGCTATTATTACCGAAAGTTCTTCGGATTTGGTTTCCGCTCTTATTATATCCTCCAGTTCCTTAAGGGCAAAGGAGTCTACCGTTACCACCCTCTTAACACCCAGGGCCTTTACCAGAGCTTCAAGGTCTAATGCCGGTGCCGGCTGGCCCTTTAATGTAAAACCGGTGGCTGGGTGGTGCTGGTGTCCGGTCATGCCGGTGGTGGAATTATCCAGTATTATTACCGTCCCGGTACTACCGTTATACACCATATCTATAAGCCCGGTGATACCCGAATGGATAAAGGTGGAATCACCGATCACCGCTACAAGATTCCTCGCAAATTCCCTACCCCGGCCTAGCTCCATGCCAAAGGCGGTACCAATGCTGGCACCCATACAGACGGTGGTATCCAGCGCTTGAAGAGGCGGCAGTGCGCCCAAGGTATAGCATCCTATGTCCCCGGTCACCCTAAGCTTTAGCTTGTTTAGTACATAGTACACTCCCCGATGGGGACAGCCCGGGCACAATACCGGCGGCCGGTTGGGTATATCACCGGCGTCCTTATGGCCCATTTTGTGGTTATCATCAGCCTTTTCCTGGGCACCGAATATCTT
>JBMNSO010000045.1:0-12952 GCA_050945235.1 Mahellales bacterium | reverse complement strand
CGTGTATGGGTGTACAAAGGTAAAGAATACAATGTTCTTCCAAAAGCAATGATAATTGATGCTATCCTTCGTGAAGTATATGGTGATAATAAAGCACGGTTGAATGATAGAGTCGATAGGGAAGCATATCAATTACCAGAAAATTTGCGGCGGTTTTTTGAGTCGGTTGAGAAAAATAAGAAATGTGAATAAATGCTAAGATTAAAGTTTGGGAAATTAACATTTTAGTATTATATTTTTTGATACTAGCTGCAGAACTAGAATCATAGTCCTGTCTATATATGCATTAAATAAACTCCTATTATTTTGTAAATTCCTTTTAGGATGCAAATAAAGTTGTTGTAGGAAACATGGTTTATTAGGGTCAAGAAAAGCCCTATAGGCCATGTTTTTTTATCAAATTTTATAGAGGGAAGGAACAAGGATTAAGACTTATGCCCAGTAAAATTAATGGATCAGAAGAAATGATAGGAGATAAAATAGGATTTAAAGTATAATGATAATAGAATAGTGTATGAAAACAAAGGTTTGGGAAGATAGAGACCAAGACTTTTTCAAAAGCAGCGGATGATAGATATTCCGAACTGCTTGATGCAATTCCATTATCCCATGTTGCGGTACAGGATGGAACTAATATCAATCACCCATCGTCTAACAATATAAAGGAGGGTTTTAAATGATAAGACCAAGGGTTTTAATTATTTGCCTGATGCTGATAGCTATTATTTTGGCAGGATGCGCTAACCAGGGAAAGGATGAAGGATATTCCTTCTCGGCAACCGTCCTTGAAAACGACCATACCTCTTTGCTGGTACAACCCGATGAGGGTTCAGACGAGTTAAGATCGGCCGATAAAATATTTGTATCCGTCAAGGATGCAGACCTGGTGGATGCCCGGGATACGGAAATAACCATGGACGATATTAAGGTTGGGGCACGGGTGGAAGTATTCTATAATGGGGCAATTGCCGAGAGCTATCCAGCACAACTGCAAGGATGCTTTAAGGTTAAACTCCTGGATTGATTTACGCCTTGTCCTGGTGTTGTTGTATGGCATTCTGGGGTTGTTGCCTAGCATCCAGGGGTGTTTCAAAGTAAATGCTCCTGGGGGGGAATGCCATTGACACCTGCTCATCCTCCAATATCTTCATTATCTTAAAGTTAATATCCTGTTTGACTTCCAAAAACTCGCCCCAGTTGGTGGTAATGGTGAAAAAATATAGGAATATCTCTAAACTGTAGTTTTCAAATCCTTCAAGGGTTACAAAAATAGTATCCTTATGAATATCGGGATGCTCCCAAAGCATAGCTCTGATTGCCTGGATACACCTTTCCAGTTTGTCCCTGGGGGTGGAGTATTGTATCTTAAGTTTAAAGGTTATCCGCCTTTTACCCATTCGGCTCCAATTGGTTATGGGCTCATTGGCCAGGGTGGAGTTGGGCATGGTAACTAACGCATGGGCGAAGGTTCTGATTTTGGTGCTCCTAAAGTTAATATCCTCCACGGTACCTTCTATACTAGGTGTACAGATCCAGTCGCCTATGGAAAAGGGCTTGTCGGTTATGATTACTATTCCCGCAAATATATTGGCGATGGTATCCTTGGCGGCCAGTGAAAAAGCCAGGCCCCCCAAACCCAATCCTGCAATAAAACCGTCCACCTTATAGCCCCATTCCTGAAGTATTATGCTGACTACTAGTACCACAATAACAACTCTGATTACCTTTGTAAAAAAGGGTATTAAAATTTTATCTATATGAATATTGAATCTATTTTCTAATTCCTCGAACAGGCCTGAGGAAGCCCCAGCTATATTATAAAATCCGGCGGCAATGGCTACTATAATAGAACTTCTTAAGAATCTTGACAACACTATATTTTGTGCTTCGTTTAGGGGTAAATATGCCAGGGCAAAGTAAATGCCTAAAATGATAATGAATACCCGCAACGGTTTTTCAAAGGCCAGTATCAGTTGGTTGTCAATATTGGAAGTTGTTTTTTTCGAAAGCCTCAATAGCATTTTAAATATGTAGGTAACAAATATTTTTCTTAAAAGTAGGAATGCCATAAATATTAAAACAGCGACAGCTATCTGTTTTATCAATATACCGTAACTATTCCAAAAACTATCCCAAAGATTTGCAAACCCATTCCAAAACTGTAAATCCATTACCCTACGATCCTTTCAATGGCATCCCGCCTGAGGGACTGACCTCCCCCTTAGCGGCAATTGCCGGTATTGTTTTTATTATATATGTCCCCCTTTACAAAAGCAACCATTCAAACAGGTTTAGTAATTAAGGGAGATGGTACTACATATAATATAGTAATCCAGAAAGTATTACCATTAGGGGGCAAATCTATGAAAAAAGCAAACAGGTTCGAACAGCAAGGACACCTGTTAACTTTCTTGGCACACCGATCGAAACCAAGCATGAAATTTTCCCATGATACTGATAAACACCAGATCTTGAATAGTTTGGCCAAAGCCAGGAGAGAATGGAGGGCGGCCGAGAAGTATTTCGACAATGTTTCGGATTCCGATCTTGTGGATTACGCCATATATAGTATGGAAGCTGCAAAAAAGAAGTATATTTACCTATTGAAACAAGCTAAACTAAATGGTGTAACCTGTACAAATTCAAATATAAAGAATACTGTCAGGTAAAAGGTTAAATAAACGGTCTTAAACCATGGTTTAGGGGCACAATGGCCTTAAATCATGGTTTTGTTTTGCAAATATATACAAAAACATAGCAAATAGTATGTAACCATTTATATATGCTGCCATATATTATTAATAGGATAAATGCATAGAAATATATAAAAAGACAACATGCCTGTCTATGCATTAAATTATACGGAAAGGAGTTGCGACCATGGAAGACAATGCAGCTGCATTAAATGAAAAAAACTTAGGCAATGGTATTGTTAATTGCAACGTTGTAGGTTATGCATTTTCAGTTGCCAACAACACCGATGCAGATAATTGTATGGCCCAGTCCAATGCCGCTGTAATCACAGCTGGTGGTGACATCGATTCCAAACAGTGGAATCAGGCACAAAAACAGCATGATCAATAATGATCAAGGTTAAACATTAATATCTTAGTAATATTGAAGGAAGGGGTTAGCATGGAAGATAAAGCAAAAGCATTCTTTGGCAGCGGTGATAAAGCAGTGGGCAATGGTATTACTAATTCGAATATAGTAGGTTATGCATTTTCAGTTGCTAATAATACCGATTCCCAAAACTGTATGGCCCAGTCCAATGCCGCTGTAATCACAGCTGGTGGAGACATTGATTCCAAACAGTGGAACCAAACCTCAAAGCAAACTGATTAATCACAGGGGCAGCATTATTTAAAGATATGGGGATACAGCAAAATCTTTATTATGCTGTATCCCCATATGTTATTAACAATTATATATGTGTAAGCATATAATAAAAAAAAGCTGTATTTACATCTAATGGTTGTATTGTAAAAGGGGGCACAGTTATATCATGGCGGAAATAACTAATAGGTTAAATGCCAAGGCGGCAGCAATTAATATTGCAAATATATTAAGTTCGCGGGATAGCAAGGTGAGACAGAATGCTTTAATTATGCTGCTTAATCCTACCCTGCGGTGGCTTAATGATGCCGATGGGATAGGAAATGATCGACAGAATGCTGAGCCTAGAGAAATCAGGATCACTTTGGATGGCAATATACTTATTGACGGCAAAAAGATTGATTCTGAAAAACCTCCTTTGGGGTATAAGATTTTTGTGGATAAGAAAGAGGCTAGGAGTTAACTATAAATTCATAATAAAAAGGGAGAAGGTAGTTAAATGGGTATAAAAATATACAACCATAAAGGTGAATTTGGTGTAGACATCGAGGAAAAGGGCAGCATGAAGTTCTATATAGAGGATATGGAAGAACACCAGATTAGAAAAGAAGCAGAGTCGGCACCACACAGAGAGAAAAGGCCGGAACCTGACCAACAAAAGGAAAAAAGCCCTGGACCGGACCAAGAAGAAAAGAAAAGCTATGGACCTGATGTTACCGACAACATACCTAAAACAACCCACGGGAAATCCCAGGATGAGGTTATTCATAGGCTCTATAAAGAGATAATGGCGGAACTCCAACAAGAAACTGAAGAGGATATTGTGGAGGTCGGGGGGGAAATAAAGCAACAGGTTGAACAGGAAATTGAAGAAATGCCCGCAGAAGAGGCTGAGCAGAAAGCCGAAGAAATGCCTGTGGGAGAGGCTGAACGGGAACAGGAAATTGAAGAAATGCCCGTGGAAGATGTTGACCAAGAAGTTGAAGAAAGGTATGGGCAGGAGCTTGACAATGGGTTGGAGCAGCAGTTGGATGAGGAGTTGGACCGGGAGTTAGAGCAGAAATTAGAGCAACAGTTTGAACAGGAGTTTAAGAAAAGGCTTAAACAGGAGTTAGAGCAGGAGCTTAGGGCCCGGGCAGAAGCTGAACATAGGGTAAAGCCGGTAAGTAAAGATAAGGTAAACTTAGAGAAACCACAACAAACGATTATCAAGTCCGGCAAGGTATCATCTAAAGATAGCGATGGCAAGGCTTCAGAAGGCAAAGCCCCAAGGAAACATGACGACATACAGCGCAGGAAGCGCACATCGCGGCTGCGCGGTACTGATAAACAGTCCATTTCTATGGGAACAAAGAGGGTAGATAATATAAAGTTTGAAATGAATAAAAATGGCTGTTTTATAAACGGGAGGCCCTTTGACCCCAAAAACCCACCTCAAGGGTTGGCCATTGCAGTAGACCAGAAAACCGCCAAGAGCTAAGGTTAACTTAAATTATTACTTCAGATGGGGTTTTCCACTCCATCTGAAATACCTGTCCTTATATATAAACAGGATGACTACTTAATTTACATTTTTCAGGGGAGGGAGATATGTTGGATAGGATTATGCAAAGAGAAGACTCAGAAAATAGCGCTAGCGGCGATATTGTCAATAGATCGAATATAATCGTTAACATGGTTAATATAACAGACGTAGTAGATACAAGCAATACAGATATAGCATCATCATGTATAGTACTTATAGCAATTGAACCCTTTGCCTTTAAGGATTTGTCCGTTGAAGGTTTAAGGAGACAAGTTAGAATTACAAAGGATTACAGAGGGGATATATATATTAATGATGGTAAGGTAGGTTTTTTGGATCTGGGCAACGGAATTAAAGCGTCAATTATACTCAAGGAAGAGAGAGAATAGGGTCTGTGGTGGGATTACCTTCTTAGACTGTATATAATATTCAAAGCTGGTAATAATATAAAAAAATACAGTATAAGGGGGAGTGTTTATGAAAATGCAAAATGGTTTAAGCTGGGGAAGGCATCTGTTTGCCTTTTTTGGTGACCTGACAGAAGAGGAAGAGGATCTATCCAGAGACTATGATGAGCAGCAGTTTATAGAAAGCATTATCAAGGCCAGGAACGATTGGATGGCTGCCCAGAATTTTTTTGAAAATGTAACTGATCCCGATCTTATAGATTATGCCATATACGATGTTGAAGCTGCCAAAAGGAAATATATGTACCTGTTAAAACAGGCAAAACTAAACGGCATAACTTGGAGCAGACCCAATATTAATGAATATAAATAACAAAAAGTCATAAATTCAACCTTCGTCCCATAAATATATAATAGTTGTAAATTAAGAGTTGTCAAACAACAGACAAGTATAGGGGTGATGGTTGTGGGTTTGGGCTTGGAATTAAACACGATAATTGCATATGGTTTTGGTATTTTTCTATTATATATAATAGGTTCATTTTTTTTTAAACCTCTACGGGTTGTTTTCAGAGTCCTACTTAATGTCTTAATAGGAATAGTAGTATTGATAGTACTGAACCTGGTGGGTCAGTATGTAGGTGTTTCGGTGGCGGTTAACCTGTATAACGCAGCCCTCATAGGTATTTTAGGAGTGCCGGGTATTATTCTGGTATTATTACTACAATTCATACTCGTATAAAGGGATGCTTAGCCATCCTTTTATAATTTGCGCAAGACACATATGACAGTTGCAACCATCTTAATGGGATAAGGTTGCATTTACTTTGTCAACCGAGTCCCTTCCTTATATACCAAACCTTTCAAAATCGGTCCGTCTTGACATACAAAAATAGTATCTGTTATAATGTTTTATGGTAACTGTTATATATACTTATTCTATACATATTAAGCGTTGAACATTCTGTTATAATAGTAACCACATCACCTGTGTTAGTACAATTAGAAATTTATTCATTTGTACTAGCACAGCAAAATACCGGGGGGTCTCTTTTTTTGATGCCTTTTTATCCGGTAACAGGCCGGCCGGCGGTGGGACTATCTTGGTTATCCACAGGGCGGCTGTTTGTAATTAATGTGCTTGATACAGCACATAGGCAAATCTTAATATAGTTTACAGTCATACATGAAGGGAGGAATATCTATGGGAAAGATGGTTGAAATCCGATGGCATGGAAGAGGAGGACAAGGTGCAAAAACTGCTTCATTACTTCTTGCCGATGCAGCATTCAATACGGGTAAGTATATACAAGGATTTCCAGAATATGGTCCGGAGCGGATGGGAGCTCCAATAACAGCTTATAACCGAATAAGCGAAGATAAAATAACACTGCATTCAAATATTTACTTTCCTGACTATGTAGTGGTAGTTGATGAAACCCTGCTTTCTTCAGTTGATGTTACAGCCGGGCTCAAGGAAGAGGGAGCTATAATTATTAATACCCCAAAAACTCCCGAGGAAATCAGACCGTTATTGAAGGGATACAAGGGCAAGGTTTGCACCATAGATGCCAGGGAAATTTCAGAGGCCTGCCTGGGCAGGTATTTTCCCAACACACCTATGTTAGGTGCCGTAGTAAGGGTAAGTGGCGTTATGGATGTTGAAGAATTCATAAAAGATATGGAAGAATCCTTCAAGCATAAATTCGCAAGCAAACCCGAAGTTATAGAGGGTAATATGAAAGCCCTGAAGAGATCCGTGCAGGAGGTGAACGGACTATGACAGATAAAAAACGGCGTTGTACAATAACACCGGATGTTAGTTGGAAGAAGATTACCCCCGGCGGGATCATATATGATGCAGGTAACGCCGAGGACTTTAAAACCGGAGACTGGAGATCCATGAAACCTGTTTGGAAAGAGGATAAATGCAAGCAGTGCCTGCTTTGCTGGCCGGTTTGTCCGGATAGTTCTATTCCTGTGAAGGATAAGAAGAGACTGGATTTTGATTTTGATCACTGCAAAGGCTGTGGCGTATGCGTTGAGGCTTGTCCTTTTGGTGCCATCGAATTTGTAGAGGAAGATAAGTAGGGAGGGAAACATATGGCTATTAGAGAGAGATTAAGCGGAAATGAAGCGGTAGCTATTGCTATGAAACAGATTAACCCGGACGTTGTTGCTGCTTTCCCCATTACTCCTTCTACTGAGGTGCCCCAATACTTCTCCCAATTTGTAGCAAACGGTGAAGTTGATACACAGTTTGTACCGGTAGAGAGTGAACACAGCGCCATGAGCGCATGTATAGGTTCCCAGGCAGCCGGAGGCAGAACCATGACTGCCACATCGGCAAACGGCCTGGCGTTAATGTGGGAAATGTTATATATAGCTGCTTCCAGCAGGCTGCCCATAGTTTTGGCGGCCATAAACAGGGCGTTATCCGGGCCCATCAATATTCATAACGATCACAGCGACACCATGGGTGCGCGGGATTCCGGATGGATACAACTATATTGTGAAGACAATCAGGAAGCCTATGACACCTTGATCCAGGCGGTAAGGATAGGGGAACATCCCGATGTACAGCTTCCTGTTATGGTGTGTTTTGACGGATTTATTACCAGCCATGCGGTAGAAAACATAGAACTTATAGAAGATGACAAGGTAAAGGCATTTGTAGGTGAGTACAACCCATCGGATTATTTGCTCAATACAAAGAACCCCGTTGCCGTAGGTCCCTTGGATCTGCCACCTTTTTACTTTGAACATAAGAGACAGCAAAATGAAGCCATGAGAAATGCCAAAAGGGTAATCCTTGAAGTGGCCGAAGAATTTGAAAAGCTTACCGGTAGAAAATACGGGCTTTTCGAGGAATACAAAATGGAAGATGCGGAAATTGCCGTGGTAGTACTTAATTCCACTGCTGGTACCGCAAAGGCCGTAGTGGACGACCTCAGGGCAAAGGGTGTTAAAGCCGGGCTCATTAAACCAAGGGCCTTTAGACCCTTCCCCGCCGGGGAATTGGCTGCGGCTCTGTCGAAAGCCAAAGCCGTTGCGGTAATGGATAAAGCTGATAGTTTTTCTGGCGTTGGAGGCCCACTCTTTGCAGAAATCAGGAGTGCCATGTTCGGAGTTGCCGATGGCGTGAAGGTTGTCAACTATATCTATGGTCTTGGCGGAAGGGATGTAAGATTTGAAGATATAAATAAGGTATATGAAGATCTTCAAGAAATAGCGGCTACGGGTCAGGTAAAGGAATACTACAACTATCTAGGTGTAAGGGAATAGGAGGTGTAAGAGGTGGCTTATAATTTAAAAGAAGTATCCAAAAAACCCGAACGACTTACAGGTGGGCATAGAATGTGTGCCGGCTGCGGTGCTCCAATCGTAGTCAGGACAGTTTTAAGAGCCCTTAAGGAGGATGACCATGCGGTTATAGGCTCGGCTACAGGATGTCTGGAGGTATCTACCTTTATATATCCGTATACGGCCTGGAAAGACTCCTTTATTCACAGCGCCTTTGAAAACGCCGGCGCTACCATAGCCGGTGCCGAAGCGGCTTACAATGTACTGAAGAAAAAGGGGAAAATAGATAAGGACGTGAAGTTCCTGGCCTTCGGCGGTGACGGCGGTACCTATGACATAGGCCTGCAGTCCTTGTCCGGTGCCATGGAGAGGGGCCACGATATGGTATATGTATGTTATGACAATGAAGCATATATGAATACCGGTATTCAAAGGTCCAGCGGCACGCCTAAATATGCGGATACCACCACATCACCTGCCGGTTCCGTTATACCTGGCAAGCCCCAGTACAGAAAGGATTTAACCGAGGTTATGGTGGCCCATAATTTACCCTATGTAGCCCAGACAGCGCCCACAAAAAATATGAAGGATATGTACGAAAAGGCTGAAAAGGCTATATACACACCGGGTCCGGCCTTCCTCAATGTTTTGGCGCCCTGTCCTAGGGGTTGGAGGTATGATACCCCCAAATTGATGGAAATTGTACAGGCGGCTATTGATACCTGCTTCTGGCCACTTTATGAGGTAGTGGACGGTAAGTACAGGATAACATACAAGCCCAAGCAGAAAAAACCCATTGAAGATTGGCTAAGACCCCAGGGCAGATTTAGGCATTTATTTGCCAAGGGCAATGAGCATCTCATCGCAGAAATACAGCAGGCCGTTGACGAAAGATGGGAAAAACTTTTAAGTTTATCCGAATAGAATAACAGGTGACTCTATAACCCCCGGGTTGTTGTAAACCCGGGGGTTTGTTGTCCTTTCCCATAAACCGATAGCAATATTTATAGATTAAGGGTTGTACCGTCAATGAAGAGAATTGCATTTCCATGGTACTTTGTGTAAATACTTGATTTTGCTTTATATTTACGTTATTATAACATTAGGACTTAGTTATACAATGTTACAAAGTTGGTGTATTAAACTTTGGCGTCATTTAGAGGTGGTACTTTGCGTAAAGTGTTGGTTACCGGAAATGCCGGACTAATGAAAGAAATCAATCAAAGTCTTATATTAAATATTATACGTAGACATGAACCCATATCCCGGTCGGCCATTGCTAAAAAAACAAGATTGGCTTTACCTACCGTCATGAGGATTGTAGATGAACTCATCAAGGTCGGATATTTATTGGAAACCGGCAAAGGAACATCAACCGGCGGCAGAAAGCCCGTGTTATTAAGGCTTAACCCATCCGCCGCCTATATTGTAGGTGTGGATATAACCCATAAACTGACGGCAATACTCACGGATTTAAAGGGACGTACGATTAATAGAATAGTTGAAATAACCAAAGGGGAAGAAGGTCCTGAGGGTGCCATACAACAAATGGTAAGAGTGGTGGACCGATTATTAGTCAGCAGTGATATTGACATAAAAAGTGTGACCGGTATAGGTATCGGTGCCCCTGGATGGAACTTTAAATCCGGGCCCCTCATTAGGTCATCGATTTTTTTCGGTTGGCAGGATGTTGACTTTAATCGGTTGGTCAAGGATAGGTTTGCAGTGCCTGTTGTGGTGGTTAATACGGCAAAGGCCGGTGCCTACGGTGAATTATGGTTTGGTAAGGGTCAGGAAGTGGGGGACTTTGTCTATATTCTCGCCGATGTGGGCGTGGGCAGCGGTGTGGTGCTAAATGGGGAAATGCATACAGGCCAGGACCGTTGTGCCGGTGAACTGGGACACTCAATCGTTGATATAAAGGATGGA
Source organism: Mahellales bacterium (assembly GCA_050945235.1). Lineage (GTDB taxonomy): Bacteria > Bacillota > Clostridia > DUOD01 > DUOD01 > DUOD01. The sequence goes on along the minus strand of JBMNSO010000045.1, from coordinate 2,452 downwards.
CGTCCCTGCTATTGCGGCAACAGGGGATGTCTTGAAATGTATACATCCATACCGGCCATAATTAGTAGAGTGATGGAGTTGATGGACCATGGACATTCTTGCGTTATAAACCAGCTTATGAAAAAACGGGGAAACAGGATCGATTTTCAAATGGTGATAACCGCCATGAACATGGGCGATGCTGTGGCAATAAAGGTCCTTGAGGAAGCAGGCGGTATTTTGGGTATAGGCATAGCCAATATGATAAACATATACAATCCCCAGTTGGTTATATTGGGGGGTGAGATTAGCTGCAGCGCTCCCTGTTTTGTTGAAGCGGCCAAAGGGGCTGCTGTTAAAAATGTATTTTCTAAACCAGCCCGGAACACGCCAATAGTAGTTGCGGAATCCAGGGAGGACGCCGGCGCGTTGGGGGCTGCGGCCCAGGTCATGGATCGGTTTTTTAAGGCTGTACCCCTGTCAACCTAGATCGGTCAATTAAATGGGGGATGCCTTTAATCTAACTTACTTATTAAATATAAGAAAGATATAAAAATGGAGGTATGTTTATGGATGGTAGGGAAAGGATCAAAGCCATATTTAACAAAGAACCTGTGGACAGGACTGGGTTCTGGCTGGGCAACCCGGCGGACGATACCAAGAAGATCTACTATGAATACTTTGGCATAAAGGACGACCTTGCCGAATTGGACAATTCCCACGAAGACGATACCGTACTATTGACCAAAAAATCGGGAAGGGCTGATCTGGAGCTGGGTTTGAAGCTTGGAAACGACTTTATGTGGTATTCACCGGAGCTTGAACTATCCTCATGGAAACATCCTGAGGGCAAGCCCATGTTCGATGTCCTAGGGGGCAAACCCCGAGAAAGCCTGTCCCAACCTGGGATATTTGCAGAATGTGAAAACGTAAAGGAAATTGAAGATTTCCCTTGGCCCGATCCCAAATATCTGGATTTTTCATCCACAATAAAAAAGATTGATGAAGCCCGGGAACATGGCCTGGCCATATTTGGGGGAATGTGGATGCCTTTCTTTCATGTCCTCGCCGACTTCTTCGGTATGGATAATTACTTTATGAAAATGTACACCCACCCTAAAGTAGTCGAAGCGGCTACCGAAAGGATACTGGATTTTTATCTGGAGGCTAACAAAAGATGCCTTGATGCCATGGGCTCAAAACTGGATGCGGCATTTTTCGGGAATGACTTGGGCAGTCAGCTGGATTTGATGATCAGTCCCGATGCCTTTAAAAGATTTATTCTACCAGGAATCAAGAGAATCGTAGAGCAGGCCAAATCCTATAACCTCAAAGTGGTACTCCATTCCTGTGGAGCTATAACAAAGATAATCCCTATGCTGATAGATGCAGGCATAGACGGACTCCATCCCCTTCAGGCAAAGGCAAAGGGAATGGATGCACAAAGCCTTGCAAGGGAATATGGAAATGACTTGGTGTTTATCGGTGGTGTGGACACCCAGGACCTATTACCCTTTGGTACACCTGAACAGGTTAAGGCTGAGGTAAGGCGTCTGAAAAAGATTTTTGGACAGGGGTTTGTTGTATCCCCCAGCCATGAGGCCCTTCTGCCCAATGTAAGCCCTGAAAACGCCATTGCCATGAGCCAAGCGGCCCTTGAATAGATATAAATAGAAAGGTTACAGTATGTCAAAAGCATTTCAGACCAATCTCAGTCTGCTGGGGATTGCTGCCATACCCATGCCGCACTGACATTATTAACCGAGCCGGTGTTTGCAGCATTCTTTGCATTTCTCTTAATTAGGGAAAGGCTTGGAATGTATGAAATAGTAGGATGTGTGTTAATATTCATTGGTATGATTTTTTCAGAACTAAAGTTAAAAATTAAAGGAAAAATCAGCATGAAAGTAGAGGGATAACTATGAATTCCAAGGAAAGAATGATGAAAGCATTAAAAAGAGAGGTACCCGACAGGGTGCCGGCAACCATACACCAATGGCAACCCTATCATTTGAAATACTATATGAAGGGTGTATCCGATATCGAAGCCTTCAGAGAGGTAGGCCTTGATGCTGCCATAACCATTTATGCCCCCACTTTGGTACAATCCCCGGAATGGAAGATAACCTATGTGGAAGGGATGGAAAATGGCAATAACGTCATTGACTATACAATAGAAACTCCGGGAGGAAACCTGACCTATCAAGTGGGGTATAATGAGGTAACCAGTTGGGTTACCAAGCCTATGGTGAAACAGGACGACGATATTTACCTTATCAAAAAATACCGTCCCATACCAAAGCTGGATAAGGAAATGGTGCAAAGGCGTTATGACGAAGTAGGGGATGATGGAATAATAAGGACCTTTGTTTTTGGCGAGCAGGGAGGGTGCTGGCAGGATGCCTGTGTACTTCATGGTACCGAGCAGCTCATCATGGCGACCTATGATAAACCGGACTGGGTTCACGAGTTT
>JBMNSO010000044.1:0-13054 GCA_050945235.1 Mahellales bacterium | reverse complement strand
GCCCCCTACTACTGCCTTGTATTTCAGCGAAGGCGATTGTTTCTGGGCTTCATCAATGCTGTCCAGAATTTCACCGAAGGCTACCGATACTATCATCTTTATATCTGCAGCATTTAGCCTGTAAATAATATCCCTAGCCTTTAACATATGGGTGGCCGGTACACAGACCGCCCCCAGCTTATGAAGGCCCAGGATACAATACCAAAACTCATAGCGGCTTTTAAGAATAACCATCACCCGATCACCTTTTCTCACTCCGATGGACTTAAAAAAATTGGCCGCTTTATTACTGTATTCCATTAGTTCAAAGAAGGTAATCCTTTTTTCCTGTCCCTCATCATTACACCATACGATTGCGGTTTTATCTGGGCTTTTCTTGGCTATTTTATCCACGACATCGTAGGCAAAGTTAAAATTTTCGGGAATCCTTACCTTGTAATTATTCACAAAATCCTGGTATGAATCAAAATCTCTTGATATGAATTCTTGTAGCATAAAAAAACTCCTTCTACCTCCTGTATTCTACTTATACTATTATAGCTAAAAATTTTGCCCTTTTATCTCCTACAGCCTTCATAGCATGCTTGTATGTGGCATCGAAAAATAATGAGTCTCCTTCGTTAAGGATTATTTCCTTGTCGTTTATGATTACCTTTAAGATACCCTCAAGAACATAATTAAACTCTTGACCGGGGTGATCGTTAAAGCTAACCGGCTCATTATCATCCTTTGGTTCCACCGTTACCAAGAAGGGTTCGGCCTTCTTATGGGAGAATTTATAGGCAAGGCTTTGATATTCGTATTCCTTCCTTCTTTCCACCTTTAAACCCTGATCTTTTCTCACCAGTGAGTAGATGCGAAGCTTGGGCCGGTCCCCTGTAAGCAAGTCAGTCAATTGGATATTGAACCTATTGGCAAAGGCATAGAGAAAACTAACCGGTATATCAACCTCTCCGGCTTCATAGCTCCTATAGGTATCCACAGAAACGTTAAGCTGCTCAGCCAGGGTTTTGACATCAATGTTGAAAATCTCCCGTATCTCCTTCATTCTCATTGCAATGATCATAATCTGTTCCACAACCGTCATCTCCTTTCTAAAGAATATTTAAGTATAAGATATACCTATTTATAAAAAAATGTTTATACTCATCTTATATATTATAAAGGAATTTTATCAAAAAAAACACAAAAAATAAACCGTATCCGGTTTATTAGTAACTACATTTTTTAACAACGTAATAAAGCGCCCTTTTTGGGATATCTATTACATATGAATATATGGAGATTCATAAAAAAGGCACCATTTATTTCATGGTGCCAATTATTATTCATCATACATCAAACCCTTTTCCGCAAGGCTGAGATATTTTCCCCCGGCAACTATAATGTGGTCCACAACCTTTATCGAGATACCGGCCAAAACCTTTGAAATCTTTTTGGTGACTTCAATATCTGCTTTAGAAGGATGGAGGCTGCCCCCGGGATGGTTATGGGCAATAATGACATTGTTGGCCTGATGCCTTAATGCCGCCTCTACTATAGCCCGTGGGTATACCGGAGCCTCATTTATGGTCCCTTCATGGACAAGGGTTGCATGGTTCACCCTGTTTTGGGCATCTAAGCATATTACATAGAATACTTCGTACGACCTGCCGGCGAAGAGGGATACGGCATATTCCCCAGCTTTGGAGGAATTATTAAGCACTACCTTGTCCCCCCACCTATCCTTAAAATAAATACGGGCCACCGATGGGATCAGTGATAGAAGAACCGCCGTATTATACCCTACACCGGATGTGGACATAAGATCCATGGGGTCAGCTTCAAAAACACCGGACAGGGAACCGTATTTATTTAACAGCCTATGGGCTAACTCGTTTGTATCCCTGTAGGGTATGGAATAAAAGAGCAGAAGCTCCAATACTTGATGATCCTCAAATCCGTCCAGACCCTCTCCCAAGAACCTTTCTTTGACCCGTTTCCTATGGCCTTCATGCAGTTTATCACCCATACAATATCTTCCCCATAAATAATACTATAGCATTATTTATCAATATATTCTCCATCTTTTGTAAAATCCCTGCTTTTTGGGGTATATTTTTGGGATTTATGTCCCTTTGTTACTGAAAATATCGTACTCCGGCCTTAAATATCCCTTGATCCTTTTGCCCGGGGACGTTAACAGACACGTTTTTGCCTATTCTTTCGCTGTGGCCCATCTTACCGAACACCCTGCCGTCGGGGCTGGTTATGCCTTCCACGGCGTTCATGGATCCATTGGGATTATAGGGCATTTGGCAGGATGGGTTGCCATCGAGATCGACATACTGAGTAGCGATCTGACCGTTCTTGATTAATTGCTGCATTAATTCCTTACTGGCTACAAATCTTCCTTCACCGTGGGAAACCGGGATTGTATGGATATCATTTAATTGTACGCAGCTCAACCATGGTGAAAGGGTGGAAACCACCTTAGTCCTAACCATGGTGGACACATGCCGGCCAATGGTGTTAAAGGTCAGAGTAGGACAATCACTACTGATATCTATAATCTCGCCGTAGGGTACCAGTCCGAGCTTTATCAGGGCCTGGAAACCATTACATATGCCCAGTATCAGTCCGTCCCTTTTGTTTAATAACTCTATTACCTCTTCCTTTATTTTGGGATTCCTAAAGACCGCTTCTATAAACTTGCCCGAACCGTCGGGCTCATCCCCGGCACTGAAACCACCGGGCAGCATTATTATCTGGGCCTTTTTAATACCCTTTACCATGGCTTCAACAGAATACTCAATATCCTCAACCGACAGATTCCTTATTACAAAGCTATCAACCAATCCTCCTTCCCTTTCAAAGGCCTTGGCTGTATCATATTCACAATTGGTACCGGGGAATACCGGCATAAATATTCTGGGTCTTGCAATTCTTACTGCCGGCCTTTTTTTATTCCTGAAGTTATACCCTATGATGTCCGGCTTTTTAATAGGGGTATCCACCTTTGTGGGAAATATTTTTTCCAAGGGCTTTTGCCAGACTTCATATAACATATCGATATCAAGCTTTATTCCATTTACCATGATGGACTTTTCCAATTGAGTAGTACCCAGTTTTGTATAATTTACTTGTCCAAAGACTCGGTCGGGATCTACGTCTTTCTTCAGTTCCAGTATAATCGAACCATATTGGGGGGTAAACAAGCTTTCTGGTTCCCATTCCCCACTAAATCTCATACCGACTTTATTGCCAAAGGACATTTTGGTTACCGCTTCGGCAACACCACCCAATCCCACGGCATAAGCAGCCAATACTTTTTTATCCCCTATAAGCTCTTTCACCTTTGAGAAGTTTTCCATCAGTGCCTTAAAGTCCGGCATCCCATCATCATCCCGTTTGGCGCTAACCATTATCACCTGGTTACCGGGTCCTTTAAACTCTGGTGATATTATACGGGACACATCTGTTATACCCACTCCGAAGGCAACAAGGGTGGGCGGTACCGTCAAATCCATAAAGGTACCTGACATGCTGTCCTTGCCGCCTATTGCGGGTATACCCAGCTTTAATTGTGCATAATATGCCCCCAGCAGAGCACTTAACGGCTTACCCCATTTTTCCGGGTCTTTGCCCAGTTTTTCGAAGTATTCCTGCAGTGTCAGCCGTACCTTTTTGTAATCTCCACCGGCTGACACTATCTTGGTTACAGCATCTATAATTGCATATACCGCTCCATGGAAGGGACTCCATTTGGACAGGAAGGGATCATAACCGTAGCTCATCAAAGTACCTGTGACGGTATCACCATCCATCACCGGAATTTTTGCTGCCATAACTTGGGCCGGCGTTGCCTGGTACAACCCTCCAAAGGGCATGAGTACAGTCCCGGCACCAATGGTACTGTCAAACTTCTCCACCAGCCCCCTTTGGCTACATACATTCAGCCTACTGAGGTTGGCCGTCCATGCCTCTTTGATATCCCCTATCCTTTCTTTCACCTGAGGACATAAGGTTTTAAAATAACTTTGGGTATTGTCAATACCTTTGACCAAAGCCTGCGCCTTCTGTTTGGCACCATTGGTATCTAAAAAATCACGGCTTATATCAACTATCGTTTTGTCCCGCCACTGCATCTGCATCCTATTATTTGAAGTAACCACCGCCACTTGTGTAGCTTCCAGGTTCTCCTGCCTGGCCAGGTCAATAAATGCATCCCTGTTTTCCTTTGCAACCACAACCGCCATACGTTCCTGGGATTCTGAAATGGCAAGTTCCGTGCCATCCAGTCCCTCATACTTTTTGGGTATCAAATCAAGATTTATTATTAAACCGTCAGCTAATTCTCCCACGGCAACGCATACCCCACCTGCACCAAAATCATTGCACTTTTTTATCATTCTGCTGACCCTTGGATTTCTAAACAGCCTTTGAATCTTCCTTTCGGTAGGTGGGTTTCCCTTCTGCACTTCTGCACCACAGGTAAGGATGGATTCCTCGGTATGTTCCTTGGAAGAACCTGTCGCGCCTCCGCATCCATCCCTTCCCGTTCTGCCGCCAAGGAGGATTATTACATCACCGTCCACCGGTGCCTGCCTCACGACATTTTCCTTGGGAGCCGCACCTATTACCGCACCGATTTCCATTCTCTTAGCTACATAATCCTGGTGGTATATCTCTGCAACATGGCCGGTGGCAAGGCCTATCTGGTTACCATAGGAACTATACCCGTCTGCAGCACCGGTAGTTATCTTCCTTTGGGGCAGCTTGCCGGGCAGGGTGTCCTCCACCGGGGTCCTGGGATCTCCACTGCCGGTCACTCTCATGGCCTGATATACGTAGGACCTTCCCGACAAAGGATCCCGTATGGCTCCACCTAGACAGGTTGCCGCCCCGCCATAGGGTTCTATTTCTGTCGGGTGGTTATGGGTTTCGTTCTTGAACATAACGAACCATTCCTGCTTTTGCCCGTCAACATCTACGTCAACCTTTATACTGCACGCATTAATTTCATCGGATACATCAAGGTCATCCAGCATCCCCCTTTTCCTTAACTCCTTCATGGCTGTAAGGGCAATGTCCATCAGGCATATATCCCTGTTTTCATTGGCATGGACATATGCCCTTGATTTTAAGTATTGCCGATAAACTTCTTTGATGGTATCCGTAAACCTCCCCTCTTCAAAGACCACATCCTCGATACTCGTTAAAAATGTAGTATGCCTGCAATGATCTGACCAATAGGTATCTATTACCCTGATTTCTGTAACGGTTGGGTCTCGTTTTTCAACGTCCCTAAAATAGTCCTGACAGAATTTAAGATCTTCAATGGTCATGGCAAGACCCATTTCCTTAATCATATTTACCAATTGTTCTGCTGTCATTGCGGTAAACCCGTCCATCGTCTTTACATCCGACGGGATGGTCATATTAGACTCTAAGTTGTCCGGCTTGTCAAAGGAGGCTTCCCTTGAATCCACCGGGTTTATACAGTACTCCTTTACCCTCTTGAATTGATCTTCCGATATATTCCCGGAAAGGATAATCACCTTTGCAGTCTTTACAATAGGGATCCGACCGTGGCTGAGAATCTGTACACACTGGGCTGCCGAATCAGCCCTTTGGTCATACTGGCCGGGTAGATACTCCATTGCAAAAGCCTTGTCATCAACGGACAACTCAATTGTCTCGTCATAGACCATATCCACCACCGGTTCCGAGAAAATGGTCCCTTTGGCATCTAAAAAATCCCCATCAGATATACCGGTTATATCATAACGGTTAAGGATCCTAACCCCCTGCAAACCATCCAATCCAAGGTTATCCCTTAAATCATGGAATAGATTCTTCGCCTCCACATCATAACCCTTTTTCTTTTCGACATATATCCTTCTTACTTTACTGTTCACCGGCGCCAGCCTCCTTTGATCCGATAATTATTCTTTACATATTAATTGTACCATAGTACAATTGATAATAATAATTAATAATTTTAATACTATTTATAAGGTGAATTAATATATGAGTATAAATTTTGAATACTATAAGGTGTTTTATCACGTAGCCAATACCCTAAGCTTTTCATCGGCCTCCAGAGAATTGTTTATTTCTCAGTCGGCCGTCAGTCAGTCTATAAAAACACTGGAAGAAAATCTCGGTTGCAAGCTGTTTATTCGTCACACTAAACAAGTTAAACTTACCCAAGAGGGGGCATTGTTATACAAACATATTCAGCAGGCCTATAATTTCATAAAGAAAGGGGAAGGAGCAATCAAGGGAATCCATTCATTAAACCAAGGGGAGATCAGGATAGGTGCCAGCGATACCATATGCAAATATCACTTAATACCCCACCTTCATAGATTCAGTACCCTGTACCCCAATATAAAAATCCATGTAACCAACAGGACTTCTCCTGAATGTATAGAACTGTTAAACAAAGGGAGTATAGATTTTTGTATAGTTAACCTACCGAAAAAACTACCCTACGACCATATGAGGATAGAACTTACTAAGAAAATACAGGATGTCTTTATAGGGGGAAGGAAGTATATTCACCTTAAGGGTAAAAACATAGACCTTAAGGATCTGGCAGATTTTCCTTTGCTAATGCTGGAACGGTATTCAACAACCAGGTCCTTTTTCGACGATTTTTTGGAATATAACGGCGTAAAAGTATTTCCTGAGATTGAACTGGGAAGCGTTGATTTGCTCATTGAAATGACTAAAATAGGACTGGGCCTTTCCTTCGTAATAAGTGAATATGTCAAAAATGAAATCAAAAAGGGAGAGATTTTTATGATTGGTTTAAATGAAAAAATCCCTCCCAGAGAATTAGGTGTGGTCACCCATGACAGCCTTCCTTTATCCACAGCAGCGGCGAAGTTTATAGAAATCCTTGGCCACTACGGCTTATAACCGCTAAGGGATTCCTATGCCCTAACCGCTTGTTTTTTTATATTCTTTAAACGTTTCATTACATCATTTGATCCCTTACCGAAATAATCATGGAGTATTTTGTATTCCCTGTAAAGCAACTCATAAGCCTCCACATTTTGGGGTATGGGCCTGTATACCTTATCCTTAACCTTGGCCATGGCCTTGGCTGCATCGACTATGGAATCATAACCGCCCCTGTCCTTACCTGCCGCCACCGCACCAAACATAGCAGAACCTAGTGCCGGTGTCTGGGGCGATGCGGATATCCTTATTTCCCTGTTGGTTACATCGGCATAAATCTGCATCATCAATTCATCCTTTTCGGCAATACCCCCTGCGGCATATAATTCTTTAATAGGCACGCCGTTCTCTTCAAAGGTATCTATGATCATCCTGGTTCCATAAGCAGTAGCTTCTATCAATGCCCTGTATATCTCCTCCGGTTTGGTGAGCAGGGTACACCCAATTATTAACCCTGTCAGATCAACATCGACCAGTACTGACCGGTTACCGTTCCACCAATCAAGGGCAATCAGTCCGCTTTCCCCAACCGCTAGTTTCTTAGCCTTTTCCCTTAAGTATTTATGGATGTTCATACCCTTTTGCCGGGCCTCCTCCATATAATGGGCGGGAACGCAGTTTTCCACAAACCACTGGAAATGATCGCCCACACAGGACTGGCCGGCTTCATAACCCAAATAACCGGGTATGATACCGTCCTCCACAACCCCGCACATACCGGGTACAATCCTTTCACTGGTACCCAGCAGCATGTGACAGGTGGATGTGCCCATGATCATAAGCATTTTCCCTTCTTCGGTAATCCCCACCGCCGGAACCGCCACATGGGCATCCACGTTTCCTACCGCCACTGCCGTACCCGGCTTTAGCCCCGTCAGGTCTGCAGACCTTTGGGTAATCTCGCCAGCTTTTGCACCAATGGGATATATGTCACTACTGAGCTTTTCTTCTACCAAGTTTTCCAGCCTGGGGTCTAGGGCCTTGAAAAAATCCTTGGACGGATATCCCTTTTGCTTATGCCAAATTGCCTTGTATCCAGCGGTACAGCTATTTCTTTTTTCCTCGCCTGTCAGCTGCAGTACAATCCAGTCAGCGGCTTCTATAAACCTGTCGGCTCGGGCATAAATATCCGGAGCTTCATTCAGTATCTGCCATATTTTGGGTATCAGCCATTCTGAGGAGATCTTACCCCCGTATAGGTTCAGAAAATCCTCATTTCTTTGATGGGCAATTTTATTGAGTTTATTGGCTTCATCCTGAGCGGCGTGATGTTTCCACAACTTTACGTAGGCATGGGGTTGAGACTTATACTCCTCATACAAGCATAGGGGGATTCCTTCTTTATCTATAGGCATCATAGTACATGCCGTAAAATCAATGCCTACGCCTATTACATCCTCGGGACCAACCCCGGTTTCCTTTAAAACAGCCGGGACAGTCTCCCTCAATACGTCGAGGTAGTCTAGAGGATGCTGCAATGCCCAGTCATGGTCCAGCTTTGTTACACCATCGGGCAGATACTCATCCATAACTCCGTGGCGGTATTGCGTAACAGCTGTGGCAATTTCCCTGCCAGTATCAACTTCCACCATTACCGCCCTCCCAGATAGTGTGCCAAAATCAATACCAATGGCATATTTTTTACCCATTTACCTCAACCTTCCTTTCAAATAGTTTTATAGTGCTCTCCCTTACTATTAACTCTGGCTTTATCTTCAGGCCATAATATCCTTTTCTTCCTACAATCATGTTAATAATGGCTTTTCCGGCTGCTTCAACTAATTTCTCCTTGGGATGGGCCACAGTAGTCAGCTTTACCTCTGAAGCAACGGCAAGGTATTTTGTTGCTATATATCCTGCTCATACATTATCTTCAATAATGTATGAGCAATCAAGATCCTTATAATATCCGTGAATATAGAGTATAGGTATTCCATTATCGTTTAATTCTCTGTAAGGCTTTATATTGGGATTGGGCAGTGCACTTTTAGTAGGTTCCACAATAAGGCCGTCAAACTTCTGGCGCTTTAAATTATTTAGACATAAACGTTACTTGTCATGCTGATTGTAGGTACAGTTTAAAACAATATTACATCGGTTTTTCGTGAGCACTCTTTCTATTCCTCTAATATTTGTAGCTGCTCATACCAGCCATTTATTCACCGCTTTATAGTTAGGTTTTAGGAATGGATTATAGGGTCCCTATAGACAATCGTAAGATTCACGTTAAAAAGTAGATTATGGGACATTTCCCTGGACAAATCATCTTTCGACTTTAGAAATGTCCCAATATTTTTATTATGATAGGTCAGTCTATTTAAAAGGATTTTCCTTTGGATACAGCATCGACGCCGGTTGATTAAAGGCAATATCATCTATTCCAAGCATATTCATGGCTGCAAACAATATCTTGCCAGCATTCTTAAATGCTACCCCTGCATGATGGGGATATCTCTTGGCAATCAATACATGCCTGTAGAACCTTGCCATCTCCTTTACTGCAAAAACTCCTATTCCACCAAAGGACTTAGGATCTACGTCGGCTACTATACCCTGGGCGATATAACTCTTCAAATTACAATCGGCTGTTCCCTGCAGTCTAAACAGGGTAATCTCGCCTGGTTTAATGGTACCCTCCAATGTACCTCTTGTGATATCAGGCTCTTTTTCGGGTTCAAGGAGTCTGTGCATGATACGTTGGTATTTCATAGCACCGTTGGTTAAACAGCACTTGGGTGTGTTGCCACAGTGAAAGCCCATAAATAAATCATCATGCCTATACCCTTCAAATTTTTCTATATTGTTGTCATACATGTCCTTTGGAACAGTATTGTTTATGTCTAATAATGTCGCAGGCATACCGGTTGCGCATGTAATTATATACTCGCTTAAAGCACCGTAAATATCAACTTCGCAGGATATTGGAATCCCCTTTGAAGCAAACCTCGAGTTAACATAGCAGGGTACAAAACCAAATTGTGTCTGGAATGCCGGCCAACATTTATTGGCAAATACCGCATATTTCGAAGCACCTATGTTTTGCTCCATCCAATCCTTTAAGGTGATCTCGTATTGGGCCAGTTTAGGCAGGATCCCAGGATACTCATTACCCTGACCAAGTTCATCTTCCATTTCTTTTATAACGGATGGGATTCTAGGATCATCTTTATGCTGGTTAAAGGATTCGAACAAATCCAGCTCAGAGTTTTCCATTATTTCCACACCCAGATCGTACAGTGGCTTTATAGGCGCGTTACAAGCCACAAAGTCCTGTGGTCTGGGGCCAAAGCTAAAGATTTTAAGCTTTGATAATCCAAGTATAACTCTCGCTATGTCATTAAAATCATGAATAAAACCGGCTATTTCCTCCGGTATACCTACAGGATATTCAGGAATATAAGGGTTTAACTTCCTTAGATTCAGGTTATATGAGGCATTAAGCATACCACAATATGCATCACCCCGGCCGCCTACAAGATCATTCTCAGTCTCCTCTGCCGCAGCAACAAACATGGTCGGGCCGCCGAATTTTTGTGCAAGGATGGTTTCCGGTCCTTCCGGGCCGAAGTTGCCCAGGTATACCACCATGGCATTAACGTTGGCATTCTTCAATTCCTCCAGGGCCTTTAATACATCCCCCTCGTTTTCAACAACCGTCTGTGTCTCAAAAATTTCTATACCTTTATCAATACAGGCTTTTACTACTTCCTTCCTTCTTGTCTCGCTAAGTTGTACTGGAAAGCAGTCTCTGCTTACAGCAACTATACCAAGCTTAACCTGTGGAATATTTATCATTCTGATGACCCCCTTAAAATTAACATTGATTTCTTTAATTATAACACGGACCACTTGTGCGTACAAGCTTTTACCGGCTTCGCTCCCCTGCCCCTTATATACACGATATCCACAAATATCAAACTAATTACCATTCTATCTTCCTGCATCTTAACATAATATGTTGATCAAAACCATGCTAGAACCATTGAACAAATATTCAGTATTAGAAACAGGACCTTACTAGACAAAGATTATAACCGGCTTAAAGATTTATACGATATGTATAATAAATATGGAGCTTGGGCTTATGAACACGAAATGAAAAATAGATACATATCATTCTTTGGAACTCTTTGAAGTTAAAGAACAATAAAGAATTTCACGGGAAAGGTATTCAGACCCCTTTGCCGATTCCCTACATTACGAACTGCTGCCCGGGAACTTCATTGCATACGTGAAAAAGGGCAAAGTCACTCATATATCCATTGTAACAGGAACTGATTCTAAGGGATACGATTACGTAAACTCCTATAACACCGATAGGTATAAAGTACCATGGGATTTGGGCTGGGGCGACCGAGGCATAAAATTTTATCTGGCACTGGTACATTATTAATTGTAATAATAGATTATAAGAAGAATATCACTCATGGTACTCACAGGTGTTTATCTTCTGTTAGCGGGTTCCATATTTATTTTTTTACCCTTAATCTCGTTATTCTTCATAATCCTTAATACGTCTTTAGCATACTGGCTGGGCACCTCTACAAAGGTATATTTATCAAATATGTCAATGGTACCAATTAATTTGCCTGGTAAACCAGTCTCGCCGGCAATACCTCCTACTATATCCCTTGGGCTTACATTATGATTTCTACCTATGTTTATAAACAATCTCGTCATTTCCTGAGTTGCTCCAGTATCTTCAAAATAATCATGGGCGTTATCCTCTTTTTTATTAATGAGCATGTTCATTTTAAATAAAGCAGCTGCTATGTCCAGGCTGGTGTAATCATCTTCTAGTATTTTTTCAACCAAATGTAAATACTTTTCTAAACCGCCTTTATCAATTTCTTCTTTTATCCTCTCTAGGAATTGACTGGTTTTGATTTCCTCCACATCACTTATTGAAGGAACCGGATGAAGGCTAATTTTAGTCTTGGTATACTTTTGGATGTCTCTGAGTTTATAAATCTCTCTTCCAACTATAAATGTAAAAGCCCGTCCTGCTTTCCCTGCCCGACCGGTTCTTCCAATTCTATGAACATAATATTCTTCATCCTGGGGCATGTCATAGTTAAACACAACTCCTATATCATCTACATCTATCCCTCTGGCTGCAACATCAGTAGCTACGAGAATTTCAATTGCTCCATTTCTAAATCTATTCATAACCCGATCTCTTTGAGATTGTTTCATGTCACCATGAAGTCCGTCTGCTAGATACCCCCTTGTTTGGAGCTGTTCTACCAGTTCATCCACCCGTCTTTTTGTGTTACAAAAAACCAAACAAAGCTTTGGATAATACATATCCAATAATCGACATAAAATCTCCAATTTGGTATTTCCTTTTACTTCGAGGTATAATTGTTCTGTATTGCCTACAGTCAGTTGCTTACGAATTACTTTAATCAATTTTGCATTGTTCTGATATTTTTTAGTCAAATCTAGAATAGGCTTTGGCATGGTAGCAGAAAACAAAACTATTTGTCTTTGTTGGGGAATCCTGTTAAGTATTTTTTCAATATCTTCTACAAATCCCATATCCAACATTTCATCTGCTTCATCCAAAATAACCATATTAACATTATCCATCTTAATAGTACGTCTATTTAAATGATCTATTATCCGGCCGGGAGTACCAACTACCATTTGAACACCTTTTTTCAGAGCCCTAATCTGACGTTCTATGGGCTGTCCACCATATATAGCCAAAACCTCTATACCCTTTTTATATTTCGAAAGCTTCCGTATTTCCTCAGCTACTTGTATGGCTAATTCCCTTGTTGGGCACAAAGCTACAACTTGTAATTCTTTGCTTTGCTGATTTATCATTTCCAAAGCCGGAATGCCAAAGGCCGCAGTTTTCCCTGTACCGGTCTGGGCTTGTCCGATTATATCTTGTCCTGCTAAAATACTGGGTATTGCTTGCGATTGTATAGGCGTTGCTTCTTCAAATCCTATGTCTTTAATTGCTTTTTTAATTTCTTTTGAAAGATTTAATTCTTCAAATTTTAAAGTTTGCATTTTCTACCTCTCTTTTATTTCAAATACAATTAAAGTGCTAAATGCGTTATAGCAACCCCGACAAGTTCTAAAAATAGCC
>JBMNSO010000043.1:0-13234 GCA_050945235.1 Mahellales bacterium | reverse complement strand
AGTATTCTTCGGAACAACACTGTATTGATGGCTTCAAACATGCCTTTGCAAGGAACGGCCTTGCCTTGGATCAGCACTGGATATCATATACAAACCTATCCAAGGAGGACGCATTTCGTTCTGCAATCTTTATGCTGCAAAACCATAATCTCCAAGGAATCATTACTTCATCGGAAACCATATCAAAGGGTCTTATCGAAGCTGCCCATGTAAGAGGCATCGATATACCAGGAAACCTGCTGGTCCTGTCCCTAGGCCAAGATCGGTGGAATCTATATAGCAGTTCCCAGGGCGTCATAAATACCCTAAGACCGGCTTTAAATATGGGCGAGGAAGCGGCCAGGCTTCTTATAAAGAATATGCAATCGCCTATATTATTTGAGAAACAAAGGATAGTCCTAGAGGACAAGGTGGTATATAAGGACATCGAACTAAAAAACAGAACAACAAAATCGGAAATAACCCTGGTAAAGAAGGGAACCCTTAACGTCTTGATGCTGGAAAGTCCCACAGCAGTTTCCATAGAAGGTTTGCTGCCCCATTTCACCAACAATACTTTTATAGATGTAAATATAAAAACATACCCCCAGCAATATATCTTGGATAAGATAATCTCTGATGCCAGGAGTAAATCTCAGGATATAGACGTTTATATGTTCGATATACCATGGCTTCCCTTTATAGCGTCCAACAAGTACCTAATGAATTTAACCAAATTCATCAACGCCCATGATTTTGATAAAAACATATTCATCCCCGGCACCTTGAAACATTTTAGCGAATTTGAGGGAGAATACTACGGCGTACCCTTTATGTACGCCCCCCAAATTCTGTTCTATAGAAAGGATCTGTTTGAGGACAAATCCTTGAAAAGGGAATTCGAAGCAAGGTATAAGACTGAATTAACCCCCCCCGATACATGGCTGGAATTTAATGCTATAGCAGAGTTTTTCACCAAATCATTAAACCCGTCCTCTCCGGTGGAGTATGGCACATCGGTGGCGGCCAATTATTCGGAGCTTTTGGTACCCGAATTTCTGCCCCGTCTATGGTCGTATAACGGAAGGATATTTAATGAACAAAACAAGGTGACATTCAACTCCCCAGAGACCATTAAAGCCATGACAAATTTCTGCAAAACCTTTGAGTTTACTCGGCCGGATACACTAAACCAAAGGATAGAAGATACTGTTGCGGATTTTTATGAGGGTAAAACCGCCATGCTGATATGTTATATATCATATACCACCGATATAACCAATCGTTTTAAATCAGACATCGTAGGGAAGATTGGATACGACTTTATACCCGGCAAAACCCCGGTGCTGGGCGGGTGGAGTATGGGTATAAACCCCAATAGCAAAAACCCCAAACAGGCCTTTAAATTTATTAATTGGGCCTGTGGTACCGATATATGCAACTATCACACTATTTTGGAAGGTCAGTCGCCTTTGATGGATGTATATAATAATGACGAGCTGGATAAGCTGTATCCATGGCTACCCCTTGGGCTGGAGACCTTTAAATACTGCCGAACAAGAAAGGGGCCCCATATCCAGGGCGGTAAAATAATACCCCAGGATAATATTGAATTCATAATAGCCAAGGCTATTTATTCTGTGCTTAAGAAGGAAACAACCATAGAGAATGCCCTGAATACAGCACAGCAGGCTTTGGAACAGCTTTTTGAAGACTATGGGTATCCACAGAAATAACCCTGGGCAAAGCGGATTTATAATACCTCATATACTCCTTTTTTTCCACCCCGTATTCTTAGGAATATGGGATATTTTTTTGCACTCACCGGCCGGATTCCATAATTTTTCAGCTTATATTTTTTTAAAGCTGGATAAATTAATATAGAAGTTATCATTACATAGGACGAAAGGGTGAAGACAGTGAAAAGATTTTTAGCCATACTACTTGTATTGGTGTTATTATTTACATTGCCCTCAGGCTGCAAGCGAGCGGAGAAATCCAAGGAGCCTGATGACAAACAGCAGCAGGAACAGGACCAACAGCAGGCACCACCGGATCCCGATAATGAGGAAGAACTGCCGCCTGATGAAGAGAAAATCGGTGAACAGCCCTCAACGGCCGAAGGCCTTCCCGATGGTACTTATGAAGGTCAAAGCGATAAGGACGAAAGGGGCAGTTATGGCATTGCAATACTTACCATAGAAAACGGCAAGATAGTGGATGCCCAGTATTCAGAAATAAATGGCCAGGACAACCTACCCAAGTCTGAAGAGAATGGCTATACCTATGAAGATGCATTAAAAGCCTTTGACATACTGCCGGAACGACTAAAGGAAGTACAGGACGTGGATAAGGTAGATGTGGTATCAAAGGCTACGGGCACCAGCAATAAGTTTAAAACGGCAGCAAAAAATGCCCTATATAAAGCCAGTCAACAGCAAGGCGACAGCGGTGATAATGACACAGACACAGATGCTGAGGATAGAACCAACAATAATAACCAGGATAATAATGAAGGTTAGACCATTAACTAAAGTAAGGAGGTGTTAAGGTTAAGAAAGGACGCTTAATGCGTCCTTTCTTAATGTTACAAAACCATCTTCCAGCTGGTATAACCACCGCTTAAATTCTTTACATTCTTAAACCCATGGGCCTTTAAAATCCTTAAGGCGTGATAGGATCTATAACCTATACCACAATACACCACAATGGAACTGTTTTTATCCAGCCCATCCAGGTGCTTCCTAAATTCATCCAGGTGCTTCCTAAATTCATCCAGTGGTATAAGCCGGGCGTTTTTGATATGACCCGCCTCATATTCGCCAGGAGTCCTGACATCTATTATATCAATGGCCTCACCCTTGTTAAGGGCAACCTTGAGCTGCTGGGGGGTTATAATATCCACCTCGTCCCGGGCGATATTGGCCGCCACAAACCCCGCCAGTATAACGGGATCCTTGGCTGAGGAATAGGGTGGTGCATAGGCCAGGTCCAATTGCTCCAAATCAAACAATGTAAAACCGCCGTAAATTGCCGCCGCCAGTACGTCTATTCGTTTATCCACCCCTTCTCCACCGGCTATCTGGGCGCCCAGTAGCCTATTACTCCCCTTTTCCCAAATAAGCTTTATGGTCATCATCCTGCTGCCGGGGTAATACCCGGCATGATGAGCGGAGTGGGTGTAGGAAACTCCAAAATCCAAGCCTGCCGCCTTGGCTTCCTTTTCCGACAAGCCGGTCTTGGCCAGGGTCATATCGAACATCTTCAAAATGGAAGTACCCATGGCACCCTTGAAGACCTTGTTATCCCCCGCGGCATTTGCCCCCGCCACCCTGCCCTGTTTATTAGCGGGACCGGCCAGGGGTATCCAATAGGGTTTTTGGGTCACCAGATGGTTGATTTCCACCGCGTCCCCAGCGGCGTATATATCAGGGTCGGAGGTAAGCATTCTACTGTCCACAATAATGCCTTTGCCAACCTTAAGGCCGGCCTGCTGGGCCAGCTCAATATTGGGTTTGATACCCACCGTCAACAGTACCAAATCTGCGGGTATGGAAGTACCGTCATCCAACTGCACCAAGTTAACGCTGTGTTTTCCCAGAAGCTTTACTACCTTTCTGCCCAATATTATATCTATACCGTTTTTAACCATGGTATCCATTACCCTTACAGTCATCTCAATATCAAATACAGGGACTATCTGTTCTGCCAATTCTATTATCGTAACGTTAACACCCACATTCTTCAGACCTTCAGCAGTCTCAAGACCTATATACCCGCCTCCGACAATGACAGCTTCCCTGACCTGTCTTTTAGACAGCAGTTCCTTTATTTTATCGACATCGGGTATGGTGGTCAGGGTAAAGACATTACCAAGATTTATATTTTCTATATCTGGCCTGATGGGTCGGGCACCGGGGGCCAGTATCAACTTGTCGTAATCTTCATAGAATTGGCTACCGGTTAAAAGGTCCTTTACCTGCACCCTTTTATTCTGCCTGTCAATTCTTATGACCTCATGGTCGGTTTTAACGTCAATATTAAACCGTTTCTTAAACAATTCCTTTGATACCACCAAAAGGTGCTCCCTTTGTTTTATATAATCCCCTATATAATATGGGAGACCGCAATTGGCAAAGGACATATAGCTACCCTTTTCGAATACTATTATCTGTGCGTGTTCATCGGTTCTGCGGGCCTTGGTAGCGGCACTGGCTCCGGCTGCCACTCCCCCGACTATGACGATTTTCATCTCTATCACTCCCATCCTTAACTATTTTTCCATTCTAAACTAACACTTCCTATATTAATAAATATGACTTTATTTATCCCTTGCGTTTTTCCCTCAACCGGTACAACTCTTCCAGCTTGTTTTTGGGAAGATCCTTCACCCCGCCCAACAACTGGGCCAGGACATAGGTCTTTGCTATGCTTTCTGCCGACTCCAGCTTGGTGAAGCTGTCATATGTACTTTTGCCAAGGGCTACTATTCCATGGTTGGCCAGCAGGATGATATCATGATCCTGTATATATTCTTCCATACCCTGATAGATTTCATCGGTGGACGGAGTACCGTACCGGGCAAGGGGTATGCTATCATACAGCACCACCAGTTCAGGGTGGGCTTTGCTTTCTATAGCTTTATTGGCCAGGGCAAAGGCAGTGGAATACGGCGGGTGGGCATGTACCACCGATGCGATATCATCCCTATATCTATATGCCGCCAGATGAAGCTTTATCTCCGAAGAGGGTTTATATTCCCCTTCCAGTACATTGCCTTGGGTATCGGTCACCACCAGCATATCTTCCGTCAAAAGGGCCTTGCTCACCGCACTGGGGGTTATGAACACCTTTCCGTCATACAACACCGATACATTGCCCTCATATGTATTTGCAAAGCCCTTGTCATACATCAGCCTTGCAACCTCTACTATCTCCTTTTTTATCCTGCGCTCCAAAAAGATCACTCCCATTATAATTTAACCATATTATTATACCATAAACATGGAAGTTGGTTTATGGAGGGCTGGACATTTATCCCACATATGCCGATAAAAGCTTTAAGCTGCCTTTTATTGAATAATCACCCATAAAGGCCGGTATGAGCAGGGAATCGCCCAGGTTTAGTTTGTATGTCTCCCCCTCAAACTCTATATGACCCTTGCCTTCAACCACCGTCAGGGTGTTAAACCTCTCGGGATTGGACACTAAGGCCATGGTACCTTTAACCGATAGGAATTCTATAGTATAAAAATCGTTCTTTATAATAACACCGGAAGAATCATCATCTTCAATACAAACCCTGTCATGGCTTTGGCCGCCGGAAAAATCCACTGCCTCCAGGGCCTTATGTACATGAAGTTCTCTGGGTCTTCCATTATCATCCACCCTGTTCCAATCATACAGCCTGTATACGGCATCAGAATTCTGCTGTATCTCCGCTACCATTATCCCCGCACCCAGGGCATGGACGGTACCAGGGGGAATATTGAATATATCACCTTTTCTTACCCTTACCCTGTTAAGATGCTTCTCCAGACAACCCTCCTGTATAGCCCGAGCCAATTCTTGCCTGGAAGTACAGTCCTTAAGGCCGAATACTATTTGGGCGCCTTCCTTGGCATAAAGAACATACCACATTTCACTTTTACCATAGGCTTCATTATCAAGCCTGCGGGCCTTTTCATTATCCGGATGCACCTGCACCGATAATATATCCTGGGCATCCAGTATCTTTATTAGAAGGGGAAAGGAGGTCCCATATTTCATATATACCGACTTTCCCAGCAATTCTTGGGGATACATGTCTATTAGCTCTCTTAGGGATTTTCCGACAAAGGTACCCTCAGACACTTTCGTCGTTCCGCTGTCATGGCAGGCTATATCCCAGCTTTCTCCTATCTTGTCGCCGGGCAGTACCCTGCCCAGGTATCTATTAAGGTTGGTCCCGCCCCAGATCCGCTCCTTTAACAGGGGCTGGAATTTCAACGGATACATCATGGAAAACAACTCCTCGTACATAGTATTTGATGTATTATAAACTCTATTATACTCATTTGTAAATTCTTTAACAACCGTGAACCATATACAGCCCCATCCTTAACATAAGTCTTTATGTAACACTCCCTCCATTATTTTCATATTATGGATAAGTGCATATTGTTAGGGGGTGTATAAATGATAGAATACTTATCACAATTCGACCTGGTCACAGTAGGTATTATAGCCACATTGATTACCGGGTTTGCAACCGGTATGGGTGCTATACCCATATTCTTCACCCGGGACGTACCAAAAAAGGTTATGGATGCCCTACTTGGCGCTGCCGCAGGTATTATGCTGGCCGCCACATCCTTTAGTCTGATCGTACCGGCTATAGAAAACGCCGGCGGAGGCATCTGGGGAGCTACTATAGCGTTGATCGGGATACTGTGTGGCGGTCTGTTCCTTGACTTCGTAGATAAATTCTTTCCGGATACCAACCTACAATCAAGATCCATAAACAATAGTAAACAAACCATCCCCATTGACGACCTTGGATTCAGGCTTAGAAAGGTATGGCTGTTCGTCATAGCCATTACCATCCATAACTTCCCGGAGGGTATGGCTGTGGGTGTAGGGTTTGGGAGCGGTGATATAGCCAACGGTTTAAGCATTGCCATAGCCATAGGCCTGCAGAACATGCCCGAGGGCCTGGCAGTAGCGCTACCCCTTATAAGGGTGGGCTATAGTCGGGCTAGGGCCTTTTTAATCGCCCTGTCCACAGGGCTGGTAGAACCGATCGGAGGACTTTTAGGTGTAGGTCTGGTGCAAATAGCACGGCCGATGCTGCCCTTTAGCCTTGCCTTTGCAGCAGGGTCAATGCTCTTTGTAATCAGCCACGAGATCATACCGGAAACCCAAGGAGATAACGGCCACTCGAAACTTGCCACCCATGCTTTGATGGTGGGGTTTGTGATAATGATGTTTTTAGACAATGCCTTGGGATAAGAGGCATAAATAAAGGGTGGCATAATGCCACCCTTTATTTATTTACATGTATTCGGGTTCTATCAGCCCGTAATTATTGTCTTTTCTTTTATAAACCACGTTTACTTCATTGGTATCTGCATTGGTGAATACGAAGAAACTATGTCCTAACAAATCCATTTGCAATATGGCTTCCTCCACCTGCATGGGTTTGATGGCGAATCTTTTGGTCCTGACTACTTTGGGTTCCCTGTATTCCTCCACATCGTCCTTTTCCAGGAAAAGCGGAGTTCCGATTTTAAAGGCACCTGCTCTAAATTTCTTTCCCAGCTTAGTCCTGTGTTTCCTGATCTGTCTTTCAACCTTATCCAGCACAAGGTCTATTGAAGCATACATGTCATCGGTAAATTCTTCTGCCCTTAGTATTATTCCGTCAAAGGGAATTGTCACCTCCACAATATGTCTGTTTTTTTCCACAGAAAGGGTAACTTGTGCTTCGGTACCTGGCTCAAAATATCTCTCCAGCTTGCCTACCTTTTTGATTACTGCATCCCTTAATGCATCGGAGACATCAATGTTTTTTCCACTTACAATAATACGCATAGCAGTCAGCTCCTTTTAGAAATATTTTGCAGTTTACCTTCTTTAATTTTATTCTATAAAAGATTTGCCAATCCTTCAAGTAAAAACTATAATTTTATAATACCTTGCTGAGGAAAGCCTTTGTCCTTTCGTTTGTCGGGTTATTGAAGATATCGTAAGGGGTACCCTCTTCTGCTATTATCCCCTCGTCCATGAAAAGTATTCTATCTCCAACTTCCCGGGCAAATCCCATTTCGTGGGTTACCACCACCATGGTCATACCCTCCCGGGCCAACTGCTTCATTACCTCCAATACCTCACCCACCATCTCGGGGTCCAAGGCTGAAGTAGGCTCATCAAACAGCATTATATCCGGGTCCATGGCCAGGGCCCGTGCTATGGCCACCCTCTGCTTTTGTCCGCCGGATAGCTGGGCGGGGTATACATCGGCCTTTTCGTTTATCCCTACTTTCTTAAGTAGCACTACAGCCTTTTCCCTGGCCTCATCGACACTAAGGCCCTTTAACTTTGTAGGTGCCAGGGTGAGGTTATCCACCGCCGTCATATGGGGAAAGAGGTTAAATTGCTGAAATACCATGCCCATCCTCTGCCTAAGCTTATTGACATCATTCTTGGGGTCGGTGATGGATACACCCTCGATAAAAATATCGCCCTTGGTGGGTGCCTCCAAAAGATTAAGGCATCTTAAAAAGGTGCTTTTACCTGAACCGCTGGGTCCTATAACGCATACCACTTCGCCCTTTTCTATGTCGGTGTCAATACCCTTTAATACCTCCAATTCTCCAAAGTATTTATGGAGATTAACCACTTTAATCACTTTGTCTCAACCTCCTTTCAAACCTTGCCAGCAGGTTGGATAACGTAAGGGTCATGCATAAATATATGGCCGCCACCGTGAGTAAAGGCACATAGGCGTCATAGGTCCTGCTTCGGATAATATTGCCTGCCCTTACCAGGTCGTCCAAACCGATTACCCCTACTATGGATGTTTCCTTTAAAAGTACTATAAATTCATTGGCCAGTGCCGGTAAAATATTCTTAACAGCTTGGGGAATAATCACATACCTCATGGTCATACCATAGGATAGCCCCAGGGACCTGCCTGCCTCCATCTGACCCTTGTCCACCGCCTGGATACCGGCCCTTATAAGTTCCGCTACATACGCCCCGCTGTTTATGCCAAAGGCCACCGATGCAATCATGAACCGGGAATCAGTGTTTACAAAAATAATGAAAGCAAAGATTACCAGCTGCACCATGCTGGGTGTACCCCTTATCACTTCTATATAGACCTTGGCTATAAAACTAAGGGGGTTAAAATGAGCAAGCCAAACAATAAATTTATTATTCCTTTTATACAGGCCAGTGGTCACAAGGAACTTAAAGGGAGTAAACATAGACAGCCTCATCAATGCCAGAACAAGACCTATAGCCGTCCCCAACGCCCCGGAAACCAGTGTCACCAGTACCGTTATCTTAAGTCCGTTTAATAAATAGGGATAATATTGCGATAAAATTTCGACAGCCCTTTCCACCTTCGGTATTCCTCCTTTCCTGTCTAGTCTATAAAGTATATGGCCCGTCTAGTTTATAAAATATATGGCTAGTAACATGGATATCCACCTTACTAGCCATAACTACCAAACTTATCTATTCATTTAATCCATATTTCTCAAGGAGTTCGTCGTATTTACCCGATTCTTTGATTTCGTTTATCACGTTATTTAAAAATTCGGTAAACTCGTCATCGCCTTTATAGCAGGCCAGTGAGTAAGTTTCCTGTGTCAACTCTTCATCCAGTATAATTAAACCTTCGTTTTGGCTAACATATGCCTTTGCCGGGGCCTGGTCCAGTATAACGGCATCTATCCTTCCGGTTTTAAGATCTTCTATGGCTTCAGGGGCCTTATTGAACCTTACCACCTCAGCTGCTCCCACATCTTCCTTCGATGCTTCCTGGTCCCCGGTGGTACCCAGCTGCACACCTAGTTTCTTGCCCTTCAAGTCTTCCCGGCCCTTGATGCCGTCGTCATCTTCCCTGATGATTATTACCTGACTGGCATCAAAATAAGATTCTGAGAAGTTAACGCTTTTTGCCCGTTCCTCATCTGCAGTCATGCCTGCGGCTATCATATCAATGCTTTTTGAAGCCAAGGCCGGAATTAAACCGTCGAAATCCATGTCTTCTATAACCAGCTCAACCCCCAACTTATCTGCTATTATCTGGGAAAGGTCGATATCAAAGCCCACTATCTGAGGTTTACCGTCCACCATCTCGTGGTATTCGAAGGGTTCGAATTCAGCGTTGGTGCCCATAACAAGTCGTCCGGATTCCTTTATTCTGTCCAAAGTGGATGCTTCTTTATCTTGGGTGTCGGATGTATCTTCCTGTCCATTTGTGGATGCACCCTTCTGATCTCCAGCGGTTGTATCCTGTTGCCCACAACCCACCACAGTAATAAGCAAGCATACGGCTAAAATTACCGTAAGTACTATTCTAATATTTTTTTTCACTTCAATTTTCCCTCCTGATTGTTTATTCCCATGCATAATTATAAATTAAATGTTATAAAAAATCAATCAATAAATAAACCGATGCCAAGATAATAACCCATACCATATTCCCAAATTATTACTCTATTCGACACAAATATTGGGTGTAATTTTAGCCCTAATGTGGATATGTGGACATTAATTCTGTGGATAATGTGGATAACTCTGTTGATAACCTTGATTTTAGGAACCTTTCTGTGGATAATATTGTGTATATGGTTAAAGTTATCTATTAAGTTTCTGTAATTCGACAATATTTTATTCCTATGACACCTTTTTGTATTGCGCATTTAATTGAAAATTGGCGAAATTTAGTTAAAGTAATCACATAAACGAGAAAAGAGGCCCATGTCCTTGGGCCTCCAGACCGTCCTGGAATATCTATGTCCAAAATAATCCACCTAGTATTTTCAGTATGGGCTAGTTAAGCAAGGGATTATTTAATCATTCATTGTTTGAAAGCAATCGCTGCAGTACACCGGTCGGCCGTTTTTTGGCTCAAAGGGAACCTTTGCCTCACCGCCACATTGGGCACAAACAGCAGTATACATCTCTCTCTTTCTAGCTCCTCCATTTGCCCTTCTCATATTATTCTTTCTGGCATCCCTACAGGATTTACACCTTAAGGGCTCGTTTTGGAAGCCTTTCTCTGCATAAAATTCCTGTTCGCCGGCGGTAAACACAAATTCTTCACCGCAATCCTTACACACTAATGTTTTGTCCTGATACATGGAACTAATCCCCTCGCTTTGATCAATTTAACACCCCATTCCTTAGCTGACCTGGTCTTTGTCCCCACACCCGCCGACTGGAGGATTCGCTCGGGTTCTACCGTCACTAATACCCCTCTCAATATTTTTAAAAAAATATTGGCCGGTCTTACTTCTAAGCCGCACCATGATCATTAGTCTTTGACTAACTTACGTGGATCGTTTCGCCTGCGACTGGCATCGATTTTCAACCACAGACCTAAGTAATGGCTGTTTTTTCAATTATAACCCTAATGCTGGTGAAAAGCAATAGTTAAATTCCTAGCTCTTACTATCGATATATACGCCTCCGGTTGTCTTGACCCTTTGGTTGTAAGCACCCTGGCTTTTCTTGCGCAGATTAAGGTCCTGTATTTTTAGCTTCAACCTGTTAATCCTGGCAGTTATTATTTCCTTGTTCCTTTGTTCAATATCATAAATCTGCTTCATCAATTCCTTTGTTTCGGATATCAACTGCATAAGGCAATTATTATCCGGGTACAAGTTACCGTCTTTGTCGTTATTACCCGCCGTGTCCAGCCGATGACCGACCTGTGCATACAAACAATTTAATCTATCATCCAACCGGTCTATTGCATCAATATGTTCCTGTTTATGTTGTATATGTTTCATCAATTGTTCCGTACTTTGCCCGGCCAAAGCCAAAGTCTGTTTCCGGGTAATACGCAGGATCTCAATAAACCTATCCCTTTTCTCCCTTGTACATTGTATTATTGGAATAACGGTTTCCTTCATTGTGTTTTCCATAATCCTAAACCCCTTTACTCCTGCTGGGGGTCCCGTTTATTTTAACCACTTCCACCCAAGTGTCCCTAAGCTGGGCAATAAGATTATATACCTCTTTTAAAATAGTTTTGTCCTTTTTAATATTTGCCTCCACCAGCCTGCGGTCCATATACTCGTATAAGCTTAAAAAGTTGTTGGAGATGTCATACTGCATGTCTAGACCTGACATAAGCTCCTCTACGATGTCCTGAGCCCTTTGGATGGCATTGTTGGCACCTTGGAAATCCTTTTGTTCAATGGATTTTTCAGCCAGTTTGATAAATTTCATGCACCCATTATAAAGCATAATGATTAATTGACCAGGACTAGCATTTATTACACTCTGTTGTTTATATGCCTGATACGGATTGGCAATTGCCATATTAATTCCCTCCTGCTAAGCTTATAAATTGAGCTGCTGATATAACCAGTCACTTTGGGCATACATCTGCTGCATAGCCCTTTCCAAGGCGGTAAACTGCCGCCAGTAACGTTCCTCCCTTTTGGCAAGGAGTTCAAGGGCCCTGTCTATCTGCTTATCCATGTTCTTAAGCTGATCATTCATAAGATTGTTAACATCGCTTAAATCGCCATCTATGCCCGCCTTCTCCAGCAGAATACCCTTTTTACCGTTACCATCCCTGATTGTACGAATATTGTCCTGGATAATATCGGATATCCGGTGCATAATGCCCGATTTTGAATACCTTATTTCTTTATCCTGCCCGGTTAGATCCGGTGAGTAACCGATACTGGATGATTGGCTGAAAAGCCTGGCTACCTCATCCCCTTTCTCCAACAGAGCAGTCCTCAACTTTTTTTCGTCTATATATAGTTTTCCGTTTTCATACCACTGACCGGTGGTTATACCTATTTCCGATAAGCCGATATTAACACCCTCCACCTTTTCTATTAACGCCCTTCTTATACCGTAAAGGATATTCTCCAGTATGGAATCGGATTTCAACAAACCGCTTTTGGCCTTTTCCTCCCATAATTTTATATCCTGTTCGCTCATTGCCTCCCTTTGTTCATCAGTTAGGGGTAAATAAGAAGCATCCCGTTTCTCCCTTAATTTACCATTCATTTTTTCTATAAACTGGTTATATTTATCGATAAAGGTCTTTATATTATCAACGGCAGTATCCACATCGTTATCCACTATCAGGGTAACCTGCTGATTAGTCTTGGCCTTAAGGCTGTAGGTGATACCGTCTATTGTAAAGGTATTATTGCTTTTGTATACCCTTTGGCCTTTTATGGTTAATACTGCATCTTCACCCCTTGCTACTTCGGCGGTATCTATACCAATGGCAGACAGAAAATTTCCCACTGTGTCTCGGCACTCAATTTGGGCCGTGTAACCGGTGGCCTTGGTCTGTAGGGTAAACCTACCGGTCAGGCTGCTGTATGTTAATGTGACCCCTGCCTTCTGGTCCCCATTGATCTGGTTTATTACATCCCTGAGGGTATCATCTGTACTGAAACAAAATTCCTGCCCGTTTATTGTAAACCTCAGTTCACCCTCTACAAAGGCCAAGGGGGTATTCAGCCTAATATCTCCCAGCCTGGTGCTCATGGACAACCTGTTTATA
>JBMNSO010000042.1:0-13467 GCA_050945235.1 Mahellales bacterium | reverse complement strand
AACAATCAGTAAAATCCCTTTCTGTAAAAATCCATCATCCAATTGGTATGCCGCTTCCTCTAATGCCAACAAACCCTCCCTTCTGGCTATATTGGCCAATTCTATGATCTTATTAATTATATAACCGGGGTCCTTAGGTTTGGAAACCAGTATCTTCTTAACCATTTTAAATATTTCCAGCATCTTCGGGAGGGGACAACTAATTAATGTAGCGGCAAAGGTCCCGCCAAATACAATCATGATAGAGGGCAAGTGAAAAAAATCTAAAACGCTTCCATCAATAGAAATGCCCCATACAATAAATACTATCCCTGCTATGTATCCTAAAATTGTAGCAAAATCCATGTCGCACCTCACATTAGTGTCTACCCTTTAATCCTTCTACAAAAATCCAATATTTTTCCTTTATATTGGACAACCAGTTGGACAAGGGTATCTATATCCTCTTTTACCACGATTTTTTTCCCGTTTGATAAAGTAACCACCGTATCCGGAGTAGCCTCAACAGACTCTATCAATTCACAATTTATAACCATTTTTTTACCATTAAGTCTTGTAACCTTTACCAATTTAATCAATCCTTTTATTCTCAGGATAGGGACAATTTTTCCCTACCCTGAGAATAGTCTTTATAATTAAAATATAGATATATTACCTTTTCAGGTTAACCAGTTCCTGTAGCATTTCATCGGATGTAGTAATAATCCTGGAATTGGCTTGGAAGCCCCTTTGGGTTATTATCATCTCGGTGAACTCTCTGGACAGATCAACATTAGACATTTCCAGGGCACCGGGATTTATTGTACCTCTACCATCGACACCCGCCTGACCTATCACAGCCTCACCTGAGTTTGAAGTGTTTTGATATAAATTATCCGCTACCCTTGCCAAACCACCGGGATTTGAAAACCTTGCTATTCCAATTATGGCAACGGTATCGATATGTCCATTGGAAAATGTTCCAATTATCCTGCCTAGATTGTCAAAATTTATGGCTTCCAAGGTACCCGCTCTGTGACCTGAGACCTCTGTGACCTTTATAGTGGACGGGTCTTTAGTTTGAGTGAATTTATCAAGATCAAACCTTAAACCATTTTGCTCCACCGGTGGATTATTAATATCAAAATTTGTAGCATCTAAAGTAATGGTATCCACTCCAGGATCTGGTGGTACAATGTCTATTGAAGAAACACCGGCATCAGCCGTAACCGATACTAGTCTTCCGGCATTGTCAAATTCTAGGGTACCGTAATCAACAATACCGGGATAACCCACACCGTTTATTGTATATCCCTCAGGCACGACAAAACCTAAGTCCCAGGTATTTGCAGCGGTTTTGGTAAAGTTCACCGTCAATTGGTGTTCGCCACCCTGGGAATCAAACACTGTCAAGCTATAGGGAACCTGTTTTCCTACTTCTAAATTTGCATCCAAATTACCCTGAAAACTTATATAATCCGTTGCTTGTGCCGGCATCACTATATTAGTCAAATTAATCCGCCCAGGAATACCGGAGATATCTATGTTCCCGTTTTGTTTTTCCGACCATCCAAGTACATATAATCCGCCAGGAAATACAAGATAGCCGTTTGTGTCAATCTCAAAATTCCCCGCCCGGGTGTATTTATTACTGGTTCCATCGCTTACTATGAAAAACCCATCCCCTTCAATGGCCAAATCCGATGGATTGTCAGTCCTTTGCACATTCCTTCCTTCATGCAAAACATCAATCGACGCAACCGAAACGCCCAAGCCTACCTGTTGAGGGTTAACGCCACCCCTCCCGCCTCCGGGAGCAGACGCCGACTTTAAAGTCTGACTATATATTTCTTGAAAAGTAACCCTGCTGGATTTAAAACCCACGGTGTTAACATTTGCTATATTATTCCCGATTACATCCATCTTTGTCTGATGGGCTCTTAAGCCCGAAACACCAGAAAACATTGATCTCATCATAATATACAACCTCCTTAGTAATATAAGCCGTGTTTTACCTTGTCCGTCGTTCAAAGGTAAATAGCCTCCTAAAAAGGTCCGGCTATATAATCACAGCTCCATCGATATTAGTAAACACGTTTTCCCTGGCACTCTCTTTATCCAAGGCGGTAATAATGGTCTTATTGGTTATACTAACGATTAACGCCATGTTGTCTTTAATTATCAATGTATCCCTAACTCCCTTTTTCTCTGCCTTTGCTACTGCCCGACCAATCTCCTGTATATCCCTTTCACTTAAGCTTATATTTCTTTGCATCATCCTTTGGGACACATGCTTGGATAGCTTAAGTTCCGACCGGCTTTTTGTTTTGTCCTTTAATATATCATGAAACGAAGTACTGTTTATCGTGTCATCCCTTGAAGGCACTCTGTTTTTGCCGGACCCTGGGTATACAGTTGTGCCTATCCGCAGGCTGCCATTTATTATGTGGTTATCTGTCATGGATAATCACCCCATTATACCTTATCGAATGCGTCATCCCCATCCAATTGGGAGGCATCCTCAATATCAATGATATTTTCCAGAGCCACATCTATACCCTCTACAACTACATAACTCATACCATTGTAATACCTAGCCGATTCAGCAATCCCTGTAACATAATAGGTAACTCCATTACCATCTGCAACACTGGCGGTTATTTTTTTCCCTATCAGGTTAGCGGCCTGCATTTGCATAATACTCTTATTTAGATTGGTGGTTTGTTCCAACGTGCTAAACTGAGCCATCTGTGATATGAACTCCCTGTCTTCTATAGGACTCAACGGATCTTGGTTCCTCAATTGTGTTATCAGTAGGTTCAAGAATTCATCCTTTCCCAGGTATTCTTTCACTTGCCTGTTTCCAGTTGAATACGTGGACATTTGCCCTGTGCCCAGTAAAGTATTTACCTCCATTGCTCTTCTCCTTTCTATGCAAAATAGTTGACACTGCTTTCTTCCATCAGGTCATATGGCCTTATTACTTCCTCAATCTTCTTGTCCCTATACTCGGAAGCATGTCCCCCATCGTCTGAAGGTGTGTACCCTTTATTATTAGAAGATTGGCCGCCTCTTTCATATGGATTATCCAGCAGACTATTGGATTCATAATCCATTCCACTTACTTCAACTTTGGAAATATTAAATCCTTGGTTATTTAAGGCTTGTTCCAGCTGCTGACAATTCATTTCTATTATTTGTCTTGTTTCTTGGTTACTGGCTAAAAACTTGGCCACCATCGAATCCCCCTTAAGGGTTAGCTTTACCATAACCTTTCCCAAGCTTTCCGGCTCCAGTTTAAGCAACAGCTCCCACGACTTGTTAGAACCTTTTTGTTTTATAACAGCCGATGAAATCTGCTCAAGTATACTTCTGTCATAATTGCCCTCGGTATACACCTGTCCATCAGGCATTTTCA
Organism: Mahellales bacterium; assembly: GCA_050945235.1. Taxonomy (GTDB): domain Bacteria; phylum Bacillota; class Clostridia; order DUOD01; family DUOD01; genus DUOD01. The sequence goes on along the minus strand of JBMNSO010000042.1, from coordinate 10,070 downwards.
TTTTAAAAGAAGTCATAGCATCGAAGTTTGCTAGGTCCATATCGGATGGACCAAACTTAACATCTTCATCTCCTTCAGGGTTTTTGTGGACGTTGGTATTTTCATATCCATCCCCGGCCTTTGTTATAATCCCCCCGGCACTTTCTACTGAATCCAAAGTAGTTTTATCCCGTATTTGGATATCTTCACTGACCATTTCCATAAACTCTGCCTTAGTCTCCCTCAAACCTTCCGGTGTCTTCGACGTTTCTAAAGCTTCCAATCGCATTATTACGGCCTCAAGATCTTTTGGCCCAGCCGATGTCTTTGTCGTGTACAAGGCATTGTTTGTAGTGCCATTGTCATCAATTATTTGAGCCTGAATACCAGCACCATCGGTATTTGGGCCATGATGCCCTATGATATGACTCTGGTTAATTGTTATATAAACATTTTCACCGCCTTCAAAGGTTATACTGCCTTGCCCGTCGGCAGAAGTGGATTGTCCTGAAACACTGGTTAGTTGTTGTGGTATGTTAGAATCTTGTACATTTGTTGCTCGAAAATACAATCCCAATCCTTCGGTATTGAAATTTTCAGATTCGACCATTTGTAGAACGGCTGGTCCGGTTTCGTTTAATAACCATTGATTGGGTATTGCCTTATCGGCTCCACTACCCGTAAAACAATCCTCGGCCGTTATTAAACAGTCTTTATTATAACAATGTTCAGCTAATGGCATGGAGTTTTGACCCGAACAATTATCGGCTAGAACCAAAGCCTGAGCTGTCCAATGGGAAGACCGATGTTCTTCTTGTGAGTCCTGAACCCGTTTAAACATATTAGTAAACAGATGAATACCCTTTTTCTCTTCTCTTCCCTTTGGAATACTTTTACCTATTGCTTGTCTGTCTTCGCCCTTTAAAAAGCCAGGACTTAATACACCCTCCAAATTATTCACCCCCTTTCAACAATTGTTGAAATTTCAATATGGAACCATATCCTTTGTCAGCCCGGCAGCTGTATCGCTGTCCATATGGCTTAAAATCTCTGCCGCTGTGGCTTCTTTAACGCCCTTTAATATTCGGATTGCCAATTGTCGATCTTCCATCCTTTCAAGAATTTCGGCCGCCTTGGCGGGTTCCATTTTATCGTACATCTTGACCAATTGCTCAAATTCCATTTGCTGTTTTTCTATTTCTTCCCTTTGCCGCTCCAACTCATTTTCTAAATCGTCCAATTGGATTTCTCTTTCATCCAAGGCTTTCTGTCTATTGTTCAACTGGTTCTCGTATTGTTCCACTTCCTTGATCTTCTTTTCTAGTTCCGATGCCTTGTCCGTCAAGGACTGCTGTGCATCTGAATCCTCCCCTTCATTGGCACCGTCGACACCAACACCTAATAACGGGAGTAACCGTGTTTTTATACCTCCTAAATCCGTCAGGAAAACAGCAAATGCCACTGCTAATATAGTAAACAATATAATAATACCTCTAGACTTTGACGTCCTTTGCTCCTTTTCCGCCATCCTTTTTTGTACACCCTTTATCTAATACTCTACAGTTGTACCCTGTTTCTGTAGGATAGTAAATCGTCTGTCAATTTTTCAGCAATCCTTGTGCATTTATATAAATAGCGTTGGTATTCTCTTTCTTTTAACTTTTCATACTTCTTCTTTTCCTTTGTAATATTCAGCAGTTCATTTTTGAGGCCATCTAACGCAGTTTTCAACGAAGATACTACCTGTTCTTGCCCTTTCTGTATTTCCATTATCGCCCTCATGAAATATGAGCAGTCAGTAGTATATGCCAGATCTATTCTACCTTTCACTAATTTTCTGTACTCCTGCATGAACATATGTTTCTTGTCTTGTATCTTCCTTAGTTTGTTTGTTTCTTCCCTTAGCATGTTTGAAGTCTGTGATATTTCTAACTTTTTGCTACTTTCTTCGCTTATCTTTAGATCCAACAGTCTTTGATATTTATATTTGAAGGCCATGGTTCATTCATCCTTCTAATATACCTTTCATGAGTTTTAATGTTTCTTCCAAACATACCGAATCATCGATGCCCTGTTTTAGGAAGTCCTTTATATAACCTATTTTTTCTATGCAATAATCCATCCTTTTGTTTTTACCCTCCGTATATGCACCTATGTTTACCAAATCCTCAATTTCTGCAAAACTGGCCTTCATAACCCTGCTAATGCTTGCTAAAACGTCTATTGCAGGAAAATGGTTCTTTGATGCTATTTCCCTTGACAGTACAATATGTCCATCCAATATGCCCCTTACGCTATCGGCGATGGGTTCATTCATATCATCTCCGTCAACAAGTACTGTATAAAAACCTGTTATCGTACCCTTTTCCGATGTTCCAGCCCGCTCCAGTAGTTTAGGCAGAGATGCAAATACCGAGGGTGTATATCCCCTGCTAACTGGGGGCTCACCAGCCGCCAGGCCCACCTCCCTTTGAGCCATAGCATACCTAGTAACTGAATCCATCAGCAGCAATACATCCTTTCCCTGGTCTCTAAAATATTCAGCTATTGTAGTGGCCAGCAGGGCACCCTTAACCCTTATCAGAGCCGGCTGGTCGGAAGTAGCTACTACCACAATAGACCTACTTAAGCCATCCTCCTTAAGATCCTTCTCTATAAATTCCCTTACTTCCCTACCCCTCTCGCCTATTAAACCAATAACATTAATATCGGCGTTAGAATTCCTGGCCATCATACCCAGCAACGTACTTTTCCCTACTCCGCTACCGGAAAAAATACCTATCCTCTGACCCTTGCCACATGTCAATAACCCATCGATAGCCTTTATACCAACTTCCAATGGCGTGTCTATTCTTTTGCGTAAAAGGGGATGGGGACATTGGTTGTTTATTGGATAATATGTCTGGCCCTTGAATTCTCCTCTGTCATCAATCGGGCTTCCCAACCCGTCTAAAATCCTGCCCGGCAAATCCATTCCTACCCGTACTTTCAAAGAACTGTTGGTGGCTACAACCAGGCTGCCCTGGCCAATCTTTTCCATGTTGCCCAATGGCATTAATACTACATTGTTGTCTCTAAATCCCACCGTCTCTGCCAATATATACTCCTTGCCACCTCCAACATATACCTTGCAAATTTCTCCAACCGATACCGCAGGTCCTCTTGATTCAATGGTAAGGCCTATAGTCTTACATACCCTGCCAATCTCCTTTACCCTTCTTGTCTCATCTAATACATCGAGGTACTTATTGATATTGATGTCACGCATCATAGTTGCCCATAACACCCACGTTCATGAAGGCTTCTCTAATAATCTGCAGTTGGGTATCTATCTTTGCATCCACCAGCCCGGTATCTGTTTCAATAACACAATCGCCCTTGCTCAGTCGTTCATCCTTCTCTATAACCAATTCTTTCCCTTGGTTTGAAGAATCGCACAATGTATTTTTATTATTAGTAACCTTGTCATAATCCTGCGGACTCACCTTCAAAACCCTCTTTCCCTCTGCTCTGCATTCACCTATGGCATACCTAACCATCGATAAAACCTTTTCAGGTTGTATATCCAATTCATGGGACACTATTTTTTTAGCTATGGACAAAGACAGGTTTACTATCTATTCTACCGCATCTAATAACAACCTATGTCTTTGTTTTTCTAAGTCTGTTTTTTGTTTAAGGACTTGGGATAATAATTTTTCATATTCAATCTTGGCTTCCCGTTTTCCCTGGGCATAACCTATATCCTTTCCTTTGTTATACCCATTTTTATAACCTGAATCATAGGTCTTTTGTCGTACTTCTTCTGCCTGGGCCCTGGCATCCCTTAGAATTTTTTCCGTTTCAGCCTTGACCTCTGCAGCCATACGTTCTTTTTCCTTTTGTATTTGTAATGTTGCTTTTAGAATGTTATCCCCTGAATTATCCTTACATTTTTCTTTCTTACCATTAATACCATCACTTTCACTAGCAAATTCATCTGGAAATTTGGCCAAAAAGGGCTGAGAATAGCTTAGGTTAATATGATATGCCTTTAATACGTTAGACAATTAACTCATCTCCTCCGCCTCTAGCAATAATTATTTCCCCCGCATCCTCAAGCTTTCTAATAATGTTCACGATCTTTTGTTGTGCTTCCTCCACATCCCTTAACCTAACCGGACCCATGAATTCCATATCCTCTTTTATCATTTCCTGCAGTCGTTTTGACATGTTGTCAAAAATCAGTTTGCTTACATCTTCGCTTGAGCCCTTCAACGCCAGCGCTAAATCATTATTATCTACTTCCCGTAAGAATCTTTGGACCGATCTATTATCCAAATTGATTATATCTTCAAATACAAACATCCTTCTTTTGATTTCATCAGCCAGTTCAGCATCTTGGACCTCTAAGGTTTCTATTATATTTTTTTCCGTACCCCGATCCACAGAATTAAGTATATCGACTATGGTTTGTATACCACCGGCTGAGGTATAATCAGCAGTTACCAGAGCAGATAGCTTTTTCTCTAACACACCCTCCACTTCCTTTATCACCTCGGGTGAGGTCCTATCCATCAACGCGATCCTGCTGGCAACATCGGTCTGTTTTTCAGGAGGCAATCCCGATAGGATGACAGCAGCTTGGTTGGGGTGCAAAAAAGATAGAATGAGTGCTATGGTTTGTGGATGTTCATTCTGTATAAAGTTCAGTATCTGGTTGGGATCTGCCTTTCTCACAAAATCAAAGGGTCTCACCTGCAAAGATGCCGTTAACCTGTTGATCAATTCCAAAGCCTTTTGGCTCCCTAAAGCCTTCTCAAGAATGTCCTTTGCGTAGCCGATCCCTCCTTCGGAAATATAGTTTTGGGCCAAACATATTTGATAGAATTCATCCATAACCTTATCCTTCATTTCTGCATCGACCTTGTTAATATTGGCAATCTCCAGGGTGAGTTGCTCAATCTCGTCTTCCTTTAAATGTCTAAAAATCTTAGCAGATTTGTCCGGGCCCAGGGTTATCAGCAAAACTGCTGCCTTTTCCCGACCTGTTATCACCCCTTTATTCCTAGGCATCCTCTATCACTCCTAATCCTCCGATAACCATGTCCTTAACAATTGTGCTACAGCTTCAGGTTTCCGGTCTATGAATTTATCCAACTGTTTTTTTATTTCCGCTTTTTCATCTGCCTGGGCATCAAGTTCCTCCACAGTAGCTACCGATTCACTCATGGCTTGCTCTTGGAAACTATTATCCATTTGCTTGGCCTTAAAGACTTTTAATATGGCAAACAGTCCAATAATAACGATTAAAACAATCCCGCCTATATATATAATATTTCTTATGGTATCCTTCATTCCCAAGTCCTGCTTATCATCTAGGGCGCCTTTTATTTGATCCTCCAGGGATTGAGTAGTAAAGGGCATACCCTGGACGCTTACCAGTTCAGTATCAATACCGCATGCCATTGCCACCAGTTCCTTGACCTTTGCCTCTCCTTGCGCGTCTAAAGCCTCTTCATCAATTACAATGGAAACCGATAAATCCTTAACCTGCCCCTGGGCCTTTTCTATCTGTTCCTTTATTTCATTGACCTCATAGTTTATAATTTTATTGCTCTTTTGATACTCCGAATTGCTATCATCAATTTCCGGGTAATCAACAGGGTCTGCATTGGCGTCATTACCTGGTACTCCCGTTGCCCCCACATTATTTACATGTTCCCGAAGGTCCTCCATGCTTATTATTATTCCTTCATCGTCCACTACGGGTTCAAATCTTATGCTCTGGGTAGACTGCTTATCAAAATCCAGTTTTACATTTACAGCAACCAATACTCTACCATAGCCAAAGACGGGCTGTAATAAATCTAATAACTGTTTCTTCAACCTTGAATGAACTTTTTCTTCCAAAGCTAATTGATGACTAACCAACTCGCCATGGTCTTGGGCATCGACGGTTAATATGTTGGCATTACTGTCTATAATTGTAATATTTTCTGGTTGCAAACCCTTTACACTTTTTACTACCAGTTCCTCTATACCCCTTATTTGACTAGGTTCCAGTTCTACTCCAGATTCTAGGTCCAATAAAACCGAAGCAGTAGTAGGTTGTGTTTCAGATTTAATGACAAAATCATCTTCTTCCTGCATGTTAATAGTTACTACTGCCTTTTTCACACCGTTAATTGTCCTTATTGAGTTTTCCAACCTGTCCTGCAATTGAAAGATAAATATCTTTTTTTTCTCATAATCGGTTGTGCCAAATTCTATATTCTGAAAAAACATGTCATAATTAAACCCGCTTCTGGGATAGCCCTGGGTTGACAGCTGCATTCTAACAGTACCCTCTTGGTTTTTGGGTACATAAATAGTTGTCCCGCTGGCATCGCTCTTCCATTGAACTTGCATTTCTTCGAGCTTCTGTGTTATTTCACCGGCGTCCTTAAGTTCCAACCCGCTGTACAAAACAACGTATTCTTCTTTCCCTAGATTAAAACCTAGTATGGCAATGCCGCTTATTGCAAATACCAGAATAAGAACCAAGGATAACCTTTTCCTCTTATCTAATGCCTCCCAAAACTCATTGAACTGCAACTGTATTTTCTTTATGCTCTCCCCCATTGCCGCACCTCTTTCCTACCCTGGGCATAACTATATTTGCATCCTCATAATTTCGTTATAGGCATCTATAATCTTATTGCGTATCTGCACGGTAAACTGCAGGGCTATATTTGCCTTTTCCGCATCTATCATTACCCTATGTATGCTGTCAATTTGGCCAGATGCGAGGAGTATATTAGAGCTATCACTCTCTTTCTGCAGTTGATTGACCTTTTCCAATCCTTGGGTCAACAACTGCTCAAAGGTGCCGCTGCCGGATTTTTTATTTACAGTATTGTTGATCCTTGGTCCAGCTTGTCCTGTAATGCTTTCAATATTCATGGTTACCTCCAATTATCGCCCTATTTCAAGGGTTTTTAAGCACATACTTTTATAGGCGTTTACAGCTGTTATATTTGCTTCATAGGACCTAGTAGCAGATAACATGTCAACCATTTCATTGAGAATATCTACATTGGGCAGTTCAACATATCCCTGGTCGTCGGCATGGGGGTGTCCGGGTTCATAAATTCTTTTAAAAGGACGGGTATCCTCCACCACTGCAGCAACCCTTACTCCAGTATTGCCTATACTATTGCCTGACAGCAGGGTATTAAAGGATCCTCCGGTATTATGCTCCTGAAAAACAGCAACCCGCCTTCTATACGGTTGACCGTTTGATGCATTGATAGTATTCACATTGGCAATGTTTTGCGAGATTAAATCCATTCTAAACCTTTGGGCAGTCAGCCCGGAAGCACTAATATCTATTGCAGAAAAGACTCCCAATGCTATCTTCTCCCTTCATTGATAACATATTTTATCTTGCTTAGTGCACCGTTTATTTGCTGGGATAATGTATTATACATAATAGTATTCTTAGTCAGCTTGCTCATTTCGACATCTATGTCAACATTGTTTCCATCCAGTCTCATACTGGTGGAATTATCCCTATATAGTTCCGGTTCAATGCTGCTAACCCTTGCCTTGCCTATTGGCAAATGCTTTTCCCTTGTTTTTCTGTATTTGCGTAAATCTTCCAGGGCATGGGCTAATTCCTCCTCAAACCTTACATTAATGGCTTTGTATCCAGGAGTATCTATATTGGAAAGGTTTTTTGAGATTGCTTCATTCCTTAACCAGCTGGCATCCAATGCCTTTTCAAGAATACTAATACCCTTGATCCCATCCAATTGGTACCCTCCTTTTTGTTTCAAATTAACATAATTCAATCATAATAATCTGCTTGTAAATGTAATATGTTCCACAAATACCCACATTATCTATCCGATTAAATTCTATCAATCGTACTCAGGACAAATATCCTCTTCCACATATTTCCGGCCCAAATAATCAATCTTATTATATAAGACTTGCTATTGATAATTGTATAGTGCTATATTACTAAATTTTTCTTTCTATAGGGATTTATTTATAATTTATGATTTAGAATTTATAAATAAAGCCATTGATTGTTTATATATTATGTAGCTTTATTAAGGCAAAAAAAAAGTAGCTGAGCTACTTTTAAAACTTGTCGGTTTTACTGTTTAAAAAATCAAGAAGTTTATCATTCAACACCTTAATATAGGTACCTTTCATGCCTAAGGATCGGGATTCTATTATACCCGCACTCTCAAATTTTCTTAAGGCATTTACTATAACAGACCTGGTTATCCCGACTTTGTCGGCCAGCTTGCTTGCGATCAGTAAACCCTCCCGACCGTTAAGTTCTTTAAATATATGCTCTATTGCTTCCATTTCTGAATATGAGAGTGTACTTGCAGCAACCTGTACAATAGTTTTTTTCCTGATCTCCTCTTCCTTTTGTTGACATTTAAGTCTGAGGATCTCCATTCCCACAACAGTAGCGCTGTATTCCGCAAGTACTAAATCATCTTCAAGAAACATGTCTTCAAACCTACCTAAAATAAGGGTTCCTAACCTTTCTCCACCGCCCTTTATCGGAATTATTGTTGTAATGTTTTTATTATGAATACATTTATGGTCATTACTAAAGGCACATGTACTCCCCTTAACTATATTTGACTGGGTTTCAGTCACTGATAATACGCTATCTATATACTGGTTTGGAAACTCATTTTTTCTCAAAATATAATCATCCACCAAGGTACAATTAAAGCCTTCCATTAGCGCATAGTTTAACAGCTTTCCTTCCCTGCAAATTATATAAACATTTGCATTCAGTATTTGCCTTAATATCCCGCATATAATATTAAAGGTATTATTGGGTTCCTTTAACTCTGAAATACTGCTTTGCAGCATATTGCTTAGCAGTCTTGTTCTTTTTAATAATGATCCAGCCAATTTCCCACTCTCCTGTTAATTTTCCTTAAGTAATCTATTATAGTATAAATTTACTAAGATCATTCTCCTTTATACTTTCCCTAAGATGATCTTTTACATAGTCCCTATCTATAGTAATATTCTTTTCCTCAATATCCGGAGCATTGAAGGAGATTTCTTCTATCAGTCTTTCCATTACAGTATGGAGTCTTCTGGCTCCTATGTTCTCACTCGTGCTATTGATTAAATATGCGATCTCCGCTATTTCATCAATTGCGTCTTCGGTAAATACAATGTTTATACCTTCGGTTTCTAGTAAGGCTGTGTATTGTTTAATTATTGCATTTTGCGGCTGGGTCAATATATTCTTGAAGTCATCCTTTGATAAACTGTCTAATTCTACCCTAATAGGGAACCTGCCCTGGAGCTCAGGAATCAGATCCGAAACTTTTGAAATGTGAAAAGCTCCTGCCGCAATGAATAACATATAATCAGTACTAACCGGCCCATATTTAGTCATTACCGTACTGCCTTCAACTATGGGTAGTATATCTCGCTGCACACCCTCTCTGGAAACATCGGGCCCTGAACCCATTTCCTTGCCAGCTATTTTGTCAATTTCATCTAGGAAAATTATACCGTCCTGCTCGGCACGGTTGATTGCCAGGGTTACTACCTCGTCCATATCTATCAACTTCTGGGCCTCTTCCTGCTCGATAATCTTTCTTGCTTCCCTGATGGTTAGTTTTCTCTTTTTCTTTTTCTTGGGAAATAATCCTCCAAATATGTCTTGTATGTTAATATTCATCTCTTCAGTACCCATACCAGAAAACATTTCTATAGTAGGAGTACTGGTATCTTCCACTTCTATTTCAATATAGGTATCTTCCAGTAGACCCTGTCTCAGCTGCTCCAGAATCTCAGCCCTTTTTTCCCTTTTATTGATCTCCTCATCTTTGTTTTCATTTTCTTGATCGCTTCCGGTATTGCTAAAGAACATTTCTAAAGGATTCCTTGCCCCTACGGACCGTTTTTTATAAGGCATTAACTCGGCAACTATTCTATTTTCAGCCATCTGTTTTGCCTTGTCCTTAACCTGTTCCATTTTTTCGTTTTTTACCATTCGTATAGAAGATTCTATCAAATCCCGGATCATGGACTCGACATCCCTTCCTACATATCCGACCTCTGTAAATTTCGTT
>JBMNSO010000041.1:0-13587 GCA_050945235.1 Mahellales bacterium | reverse complement strand
ATATTTAAGAAAATGGGGGATATCCTGGGATAAACTTAATATTTCAACTGTGGCAATTGAGTTAATCATTTCCATAATAGTATTGAATACTATATAATAAAGACATAGAAGTAGCATTAAGAGGTTAAAAACAACAAACTAGGACTATTGGACTACTATATGACATTGTAATTCCAAATACATATAATGATTGACATTACTTTTTATATAAACAAGATCAATTAAAAAGGAGGTGAAAAAATGAGTCGAAGGGCAGCTACTTCAAGGAAAAGTGGAAATAGAAAATTTAGAGACAGGGCAAACAAATTTATGGGGAATACCATATTTGTAACCGATCATGCAATTTCCAGATACCAGGAAAGGGTAAAACAGGTAAGAAAGGGGAATGCAGTAAGAAATATTGTTGAAGGAGTTAAGAGAAGCAGGATGATTGCCCTTACAAAGTACGGTGGGAGAGAAATTAGAGAAAACAAGGGGATGTTATTTGTTTGTGAACTTGAAGGCAATGTCTTAAATGTTATTACTGTGCTTATTAGTGAAGTTGACCTGCGATTTGCTTGTTAAAATGCAATTATTATTTATTACTACTACATACGTATTCTTTTGTATTCTTTGGGCTGGTATTTTATCAGCCCTTATATTTTTCTCTGGTAAATCCTGGCTAAGGATAATATAATTACATTGTAATAAACATACAGGGAGGTTATTAAATGAAAAAGGGATTAAGCTTTGTCTTCGGTATTATACTCCTGTCAATAGGTATATTGGCTTTACTCTACAGGTTAGATATAATAGCAATATCATGGAAGTATATATGGCCCTTGGCTTTACTTATACCCGGAGTATTATTTCATTTATCCTTTATAGTTGGGAGCATTAGAAATGCAGGTATTTTAGTCCCAGGTGGTATATTGATTATTATTGCAGCAATATTTTATATTTGTGGTTTTGCGGGATGGCATTTGATGTCCCGGTTGTGGCCATTCTTTATACTGGCTCCAGCCATTGGTTTATTGGAACTATACCTGTTTGGCAGCAGAAAAAGGGGTTTGCTTATCCCAATTTGTTTACTGGCCGCCCTGGGGCTTATATTTTTATTTGTTATGTCCCTCAATGTAGACTTTGGGTTAATATTTCCGATTATATTGATAATTCTAGGACTGATTATTATCGTAAATAAAAAGAAGTAAGAAATAATGGATATAGGTTTTTATCATTCTTATAAATTTACGAATTTCGACAGGTACAGGAAGGACTTCTGTAATATTTGCAGAATATATTACATATGAAAGGGGATGTTTGGATGAATACCTGCGATTATAGGGATACACAGGATAATAAGGTAAGGTGCAAAAAGAGCGATTGCTGGGCCTTTGACATTGACGAGGTGAAGGAACAGTGGTTTTGTGGAGGCTGTGATATACCCGAGAAGATAAATGATAAAAATGCCTGTCCTTACTTAAATGTTAAAAGGGTTATGTGTAAGGAAGGTAGCCAAAACATTTGGAATTGTGTTAAAAAACCCGGTGTTTATAAGGAGACCTTTGATGAACTTTATAATTTATATTGTAGCACATGTATAAATATCCAGGATAACCCTTACTTTGTATGTGAATACTAGCAAGCCTTGAAAAAGGCTTTATTTTTTTCTTCCGACCAGTTTGGTGGTTAGGATAATAAGCTTGTTACCGAAGGGATAAAGCATTATGGTTGTTATTATATTGAACAGGGTATGGGCATTGGCTATCTGCCTTGGAATGCTTCGTGGGCTAACGTGGACAACCAGGTCTTGGAATAAGGGCAGGCACAGAATGATTGCCATGGTACCTATTACATTGAATAACATATGCATAACTGCCACTCTCCTTGCGGCTATGTTTGTACCTATGCTGGACATAAGTGCTGTTATGCATGTGCCGATGTTTTGGCCGAATAACAAAGGCAAGGCGGCGTCTAAACTTAACATTCCATGGGCCGCCAGGGCCTGAATCATAGCTATACCGGCACTGCTACTCTGGACTAGCGCTGTTATGCAAAAGCCCACCGCAACGGCCAACAATGGGTTTATGCTCATTTCTATCAAGGAATGTTGGATAAAGGCATTTCCTTTAAGGGGCAGAGTGGCCTGTTTCATCATTTCCATACCGGTAAATATCATTCCGAAGCCTGCTAGGATTTCCCCGATGATTCTGTTTCTCTTCCTTTTACATATTATACTCATCAAAGAACCCAGGATTAATATTACAGGTGTATATTTATAGATATCCAGAATAATCAATTGGGCGGTGATGGTGGTGCCTATATTTGCACCCATGATTATGCCAAGGGTTTGGTCAAGGGTCATTACATTTGCATTTACCATACTTACCAGCATAACGGTGACGGCGCTGCTGCTTTGCATGGCTGCGGTAACGAAAAAGCCCAATATTATGCCTGATATTTTATTAGAAGTTAACCTAAACAATATGGATTTAAACCTATTACCGGCAGCTTTTTCAATATTATTAGACAGGACTCGAATGCCGTACAAAAACAGTCCCAGTCCGGATATAAACAATAATATTACAGCCACTTGTCTTTACACCCCTTTCTATTCATTTAGGTATTTATTAAAATGTGGGCCCTTTTAGTACAAAAAGTTTTATAATCCATGAATATACTTTAATACTGTGAATAAAATTTAATATACCCGGTGTATGGAAGGTGTGTTGTATGAGAATTATTTATTTAAACCGCAGGAAAATGCTCCAGCTTTTTATTGTATTCATACTGGTGGTTATGTCCATTGCCTATTCAAAAGGATTGGCACCACATTTTATCAGTGTGTTCATAAATAACGATAGGGAAATACCTATATACTCTGTTGAGGTGCCGGAAAAAAAAGTGGCCATTAGTTTTGACGCTACTTGGGGCGATCAATACACCAGACAGCTCCTGGATATACTTGACGAAAAAAATATAAAAACTACCTTTTTCCTAGCCGGTCTTTGGGTAGACGAATATGAAAACGATGTAAGGCTGATCCATCAAAGGGGGCACGAGATAGGCAACCATTCCACCACCCATCCCCATATGTCAAAACTATCCGATGCCCAGATACGGGAAGAGCTTAGTATAACCACCGATAAGATCAAAGCAATAACCGGTGAGGATGTAATACTCTTTAGGCCGCCCTTTGGGGATTATAACAACCGGTTAATCCGGGTATGCAGGGATGAAGGTTATTATGTAATACAATGGGATGTGGATTCACTAGACTGGAAGGAATTGGGCGTACAGCCCATGGTAGACCGGATCAAGAAAAATGTAAGGGAAGGGTCTATTATTCTATTCCACAACAATGCCAGGTATACAGCACAGGCCCTGCCCATAATACTGGATTACTTATTGGATGAGGGTTATGAAATAGTACCCATATCCCAATTAATATATAAGGAAAACTATTATGTGGACCATGAAGGACGTCAGCATCCCTTGACTGTGGTGGAATAGTAAGAAATCAGGCAAAAACAATACATAATTAGCATATCTTAAGCAAAATATATTGATAACGTATAATTCCAAGGGGGCTGACCATAATGCGACTGAAGGGTATTGATATTAAAGGTATAACATCTGAACCCTGGAAGGTTAAACCTGGATACCTTTTTGTTCATACAAGGAAAAATGGATACTATGGTGTTGAGCAAATTAGCGATGCTATTAGACTTGGAGCATCGTTAATTTTTACTGAAATGGAGTACCCTGTATCCCATGAGGGGGTAATAAAAGTCAAGGATTCATCAAAGCTGCTTGGTTTTCTATCATCCAGGTTTTTCGGATTTCCCTCCGACCGGCTCATGTTAATCGGTGTCATCGGTGATAAGGGCAAAACCACCGTAGTACATATGCTAGAGGGCATATTAACAATGGGAGGCCTGGAGGTAGGGTTTTGCAGTTCTTTGGTGAATAAAGCCGGTGATTATTACAGTCCACCCCTTGTTGATGAACCACTGCCTGAAAGATTGAATAGGGAATTATATAACATGGTCATTAGAAAGATAGATATTGGTATAATTGAAATACCCAATAGCGTCATAGGGGAAAGCTGGCTAACCAATATTAAATTTGATGTAATTATATGTACAAATCATTATAGTTCACCTTCAAATGATATTCACAGGAGTTTTGTGGGACTGAAAGGGAAAACAGTGGATACCGATAATCCGAGGATATTGATATTGAACGGTGACGATGGTCTTAACACGGGTGTTCTTGACATGACACAAAAACCATATATCATCAGTTATGGTCTAAACCCTAAATCCAGCATCACTGCATCCAGTATTGAACAGGATAAGGGAACCCGGTTTACCTATTGTATACAAAGGGGTGTTAGGACTATGAATAAAAACTTTATTGAGCCCCAGGAATTTCCCGTTAGTTTAATGGTGACGGGACAACATAATGTATATAATGCCTTGAGTGCGGTGACGGCTGCCTTGATATGCGATATACCCATTCCCACCATACAGCGTTCACTGTCGGAGTTTTTTGGGCTTAAGAGAAGGCAGGAAATAATATTTAATAATGATTATATAGTTATTGATGACTGTTGCAACACGGCTGAAAGCTATGAAACGCTCTTTAAAGTTATACAGGAGATGAACTATAAAAGGTTGTGGCTGGTGATTGAGCCCGATTATCGCCTGACCATGGACCAGACATTTAAACTTGTACAACTGATAAACAACTGGTCGGTGACACTTAATATAGTACAGATAACGGTATTGGATGATCGTTCCTTAAGCAGAAATTTTGTAGACCCCTCCCAAAAACGAAACAAAACGGTAAATATCATTATGGATATGTTGAAACAAAGCCACGCTGCTCTTAAGCGGATCGGAACCTTGAAGGAGGCTGTGAGTATAAACCTTAATAGGATAAGGAAAGGCGATATAATGGTTTTGGCAGGCAACCGGTTGATGGAGCAAGGGGCGGGTGTATTTATGGAACTATTATTTCAGGACAATGAACCAAAGGAACCTGGCAGCACCGCCCCCTTGTCTAAAAAACATGTCATAATTGACCACCTTCCTGAATATTTATAGTCATATATAACAGATGAATAGGGAGGGGTATATACAATGGCAGATCCAGTCAACGAAAATAACAAGGCCGTGATAATTGGCCAGATATACGACGAACCTGAGTTTAGCCATGAGATGTACGGAGAAGGGTTCTATAATTTTTTTGTTAAGGTTCCCAGGCTTAGTGAAAACTCAGACTATTTACCTGTCACTGTTTCTGAAAGGTTGTTAGAAGGTATTGATACATCCATAGGAAACGAAGTGATGATTGAAGGTCAATTAAGATCTTATAATAAATATATTGACGGAAGCAACCGATTGGTATTGACGGTATTTGCCCGGGATATCAAAGAACACGACCCCAAGGATAAAAGTCAAAATCCCAACCAGATTTATATTGATGGATATATATGTAAACCTACTATTTATCGTACAACTCCCTTCAAAAGAGAGATAACTGATATGTTAATTGCCGTAAACAGGCCCTATAATAAATCTGATTACATACCTGCAATATCATGGGGAAGAAATGCTAAATACTGCGACAAATTAAAAGTTGGGGACCGGATAAGGTTGTGGGGGCGTATCCAGAGCAGAGAATACCAAAAAAAACTGAGTGAGGACTGTATAGTAACGAAAACGGCCTATGAGATCTCTGTTATCAAGATTGAAAAGGTGCAGGTCTAAAAGAAGCTTTTAAAGCTTCTTTTTTTCACGCTTTCAATATAACATATTTATTTTAACACTTTACTGTGGTAAAATTAATAAAAACAGATAGGTGATATCATTTGATTGTTTGCAGATTTCTAAACCAGGGAAGGGCGAACCATGGTATTATCAAAGATGGATATGTTTCATTAATAGAGGGTGATTTATTTGGCCGCTGGAAAGAAACCGATCGGACCTTTCCCTTGGAAAAGGTGAGTTTGCTGCCACCCGTACTACCGGGTAAAATAATTGCTGTTGGTGTAAACTATAAAGACCATGCATCGGAAATGAACCACCACCTGCCCAAAAACCCTATTATTTTCATGAAACCGGGTACAAGCGTTATAGGGCCGTACCAGTCTATAGATTTACCGGCCATGTCTTCAAGGGTGGACTATGAAGCAGAATTGGCAGTGGTGATAAAAAAGGAATGTAAGGATGTGTGTATCCATACAGCCCATGATTATATCTTAGGGGCTACATGTTTTAACGATGTAACGGCAAGGGACCTGCAACAGATAGACGGCCAATGGACCCGGGCAAAAAGCTTTGATACCTTTAGCCCCATTGGACCGTGGATACAAACGGAAGTGGAATATAACGCTTGTGATATAAGGCTGATCTTAAATGGCAGGGTTATGCAGCAGTCCAATACCTCAAACCTCATTTTTAATGTAGAGCATCTGATCAGTTTCATATCCCAAGTTATGACCCTGTATCCCGGCGACGTGGTTGCAACGGGTACGCCCTCCGGTATAGGCCCCTTAAAATCCGGAGATATGGTGCAGGTGCAGATAGAAGGTATTGGTACCCTTACGAATTACGTTAAGTAAGGGAGCAAGAAAAAACCATGGATTAACCATGGCCTGCGGTCTATGCTATGGGTATATTCAGCCTTTGACCGGGAAAGATCAGATCAGGGTTTGTTATGTTGTTAAACTGTACTATGGCCTCTACCGATACATTGAACTGCTGGGCTATGCTGGTTAAGGTATCCCCGCGCTGGACTATATACTCTTCAAATCCTGCCGGTGGGGGCTGGGTGGGTGATAATAACTCAGTCCAGACAGGTTCATTAACAATACCTGTCACCTCAAGACCCCTTGATTGTTGAAAAAGGTTTACCGCTGCTTCGGTGTCGGTACCATATATAGCGTCCAAGGGCCCCGGGTCAAAGCCGAGGATTATAAGGCGTTGTTGAAGGTATAGGACATCGGTGCCTTGACTGGTCCTTTGGAGGACAGGCATGGGCACCTCAGTATCCGGTGGAGGGATTATCAATCTTTGGCCAGGAAATATGGTGTCGGGGCGCAGTATCCTGTTGATTCTTATGATGGCCTGCTGTGTGACGTTATACCTCTGGGACAACTGGAATATGGTTTCACCCTGCTGAACAATATGGACAATACTGCCGGGAGGGGCTTGGGGGGGCGTGGTTGGTATTATCAGTCTTTGGCCGGCGTATATTGTGTAGGGCGGAGGTATATTGTTTATACTGGCCAAGCTTTCAATTGATACATTAAATCTCAAAGATATGGAAAAAAGGCTTTCAGTTGGTTGTACTATATAGATAAATCCTTGCTGGATGGCCCCTTCGGCTGGAGCGGCCGATGGGGAGTTTTCCGGTTGTGTGTTTTGATCTTGATTATTCGCGGATTTGGTTGACGTCAACGGTATCATGAGGGTTTGTCCGGGGTAAATAACTGCGGTGTTGGTTATGTAATTGGCTTGAACTATAGCATCATAAGGAAGGTTAAAGTATTCTGCAATTAGGGGTATGGTATCCCCGGGCTGGACGATATAAGGTATCAATAGATGTTCCTCCTTTCATACACCTTTTGGTATGATATATTCTTTATATTATATTATGAGAGGGCGGGCTTATGGTTACAATGGATATATGGCCTATATATAAAAATACTATGTTTTGGGGTGAGAGTAGTGTATAATTCAAAGCTCAAGGATGAGTATATCGACAGGTTGTTTTCCGGGATATTGATGCTCAAAAGCCAGGAAGAGTGCTATAGGTTCTTTGAGGATATCTGCACCGTCAATGAACTGAAATCATTGGCACAGCGCCTGGAGGTGGCAAGGATGCTCAAAAACAAAAAGACATATAATGAAATTGCCCAGCAGACCGGGGCCAGTACGGCTACCATAAGTAGGGTTAACAGATGCCTTACCTATGGGGCTGATGGGTATAATTTGGTTCTGCAGCGGTTGGATGGCGAATCCGATATTGAAAAAAAGTAGATATCCTGAAGGCCTTCAGGGTATTTTTTTGTTAACTATCAATATATAATAGTGGTTATAGGGCATTAGGAGGTTAGTAATGAAGTTATATCAAGATTTAAATGACGAGCAGTACAAGGCGGTTACCCATGGTGACGGGCCGCTATTGATATTGGCGGGTGCCGGTTCGGGAAAGACCAGGGTGCTCACCTGCAGGATAGCTTATCTTGTGGAGAATAAAGGCGTAAACCCGGATGATATACTGGCCATAACCTTTACCAATAAAGCTGCTAGGGAAATGAAGGAAAGGGTGGAGCAGATGCTGGGCGGCTGCGTAAAGGGTATGTGGATTTGCACCTTCCATTCGGCCTGTGTCAGGATTCTTCGAAGGCATATAGATAAAATAGGTTATAACAATAGTTTTGTCATATACGATGAAAACGATCAATTATCGATAATAAAGGATATTATCAAGGAATTGAATATCAGTGACAAGTACTATCCCCCCAAATCAGTAAAGGCCGAGATAGGGCATGCCAAGGATGATATTATAACTCCTTCGGAATATGCGAAGATGTATGGAGAAGATTTTTATAAATCCAAGATAGCCGAGGTTTATACGTTGTACCAAAGGCGGCTGCAGCGGAACAATGCACTGGATTTTGATGATATAATCAATAAAACCATAGAATTATTCACCCTGAATCCTCATATATTAAAGCATTACCAGGACAAGTTTAGATATTTACTGGTGGACGAGTATCAGGATACAAACAAAGCACAGTATTTAGTGGTGAAAATGCTGTCTGAAAGCCATAGAAATCTATGCGTGGTTGGTGACGATGACCAGTGTATATATCAGTGGAGGGGCGCCGATATCCGTAATATAAAAGACTTCCAAAAGGATTTTAAAGATGCGACGGTTATAAAACTTGAGCAGAATTATAGGTCCACTGGCAACATTTTAGATTGTGCCAATAGTATTATAAGGCATATTGCCGATAGATCTGAAAAGAAGTTATGGACACAGCAGGCTAGTGGTAGCAAATTAAAATACTATGGCGCTGATAGCGACTGGGATGAGGCACGATTTATAGTGTCTAGGATTAAAGAATTGGTACAGGAAGGTAAAAAGTATGGGGATTTTGCTATATTGTATAGAACGAATGCCCAATCCAGAGTCATAGAGGATGCCTTGGTTGAAATGGGCGTCCCCTATAGGATAGTAGGAGGCTTAAAGTTTTACGACAGAAAAGAGATCAAGGATATAATTGCCTATCTACGTCTATTGGTCAATCCCCAGGATGATGTAAGCCTAAAAAGAATAATAAACGTACCCAAGAGGGGAATTGGAAAGGCAACGGTAGAAGTATTGGAAGGGGCGGCCAGGGATATGTCCACCAGCATGTTAAACGTTCTGCTTAAGGAAGAGTGCCAGGATGTCTTGGGTGCAAGGGCCGCAGCCAAAGTCAGGGAGTTTACTCAGGTAATGTTAAATCTTATGGACTATAAGGTTTCAGCCGGTTTGGTGGAACTGGTAGAGGAGGTACTGGACAAAACCGGGTATATACAAATGCTAGAGGCTGAAAAGGATAAGGAAGGCCTGGATCGTATGGCCAATGTTGAGGAACTTATCTCTGCCGTCAAAGGATACGAAGAGATGAACGAAGGCGAAAGCCCTACCATGGAAGGTTTTTTGGAGAACGTGTCATTGGTTTCCGACATAGACACATTGGAGGAGGACTGCGGTAGCGTAGTACTTATGACGGCCCACAGCGCCAAAGGACTGGAGTTTCCTGTGGTATTCGTAAGCGGTATGGAGGAAGGACTTTTTCCCCATCTTAGATCCTCTGAGGATTCAGGTAGACTTGAGGAAGAAAGAAGGCTGTGTTACGTGGCCTTTACTCGGGCCCAGCAGCAGCTATATATAACCAGTGCACGGAAAAGGATGGTGTATGGCAATACTATATATACTACTCCATCACGGTTTGTGGATGAAATACCCCATAACCTGGTGGAGGAGGTTGGGGATACGGTTAAGAAGAGGAATAATACAATAACACTGGGAAAGGTGGCACAAAAAGATATCCCCAGGGGTAAGGCAGAATTCAATCCGGGCAGCAAAGTAAAACATACCCGGTTTGGGGTAGGCACCATTGTCAGTGTTAAAGGATCCGGGGAAGATGTGGAATTAAAAATAGCCTTTCCCGATCTAGGTATAAAACAGTTTATCGCCAAATATGCCCCGATAAAGGTAATGGACTAATGGTAAGGGGAGGTTGAACAAAATGAAGGATAGTCATGTGGAAAAGAGGTTAAAGGAGCTAAAGGACAGGATAAGATACCATAATTACCGGTACTATGTATTGGATGATCCCGAGATAGAGGATTATGAATATGACCAACTCATGAAGGAGCTTTTGGATATCGAAGGCAGGTTCCCAGAACTGGTAACCCCAGATTCACCATCCCAAAGGGTGGGGGGTCAACCCTTAAAGGAATTCAAGGCGGTTACCCATACGGCACCTATGTTAAGTCTTAATAATGCTTTTGACGAAGGGGATCTTAGGGACTTTGATCGGAGGGTCAGGTCTGCTGTTGACGGGCCGGTGGAGTACATACTGGAATACAAAATAGACGGTCTGTCGGTATCCCTTATTTATAAGGATGGGGTATTGGTAAGGGGTGCTACCAGGGGTGACGGATATGTTGGAGAGGATATAACCAGTAATATAAGGACAATTAAAAGTGTACCTTTAAAGCTGCAGCATCCATACAGTTTAGAGGTGAGGGGTGAGGTGTTTATTCCCAAGGCAGCCTTCGATAAACTAAACGAAGACAGGAGGGATAATGACCTGCCCTTGTTTGCCAATGCCAGAAATGCTGCCGCCGGGTCTTTAAGACAGCTAGACCCTAGGGTGACCGCCAAAAGACCTCTGGATATATTTTTATTTAATCTTCAGAGTATTGAAGGCATTACCTTTGACACCCATCTTGAAAGCCTGGAGTTCTTACAAGGGATAGGTTTTAAGATAAGCCCCTATAGAAGATTGTGTAAATCCATAGAAGAGGCAATAGAGCAGTGTTATATCTGGTCCGACAAACGTCATGAATTGGCCTATGATATAGACGGCCTGGTTTTAAAGGTAAATTCCTTTGAACATAGGAACTCTTTAAGTGCTACCTCCAAAAGTCCAAGATGGGCATTAGCATATAAGTTTCCTCCCGAACTTAAGACTACGGTAATTAAGAATATAATAGTACAAGTAGGAAGGACCGGTGCCCTTACACCCACGGCGATATTGGAACCTATTAGAATAGCCGGTTCAATAGTGGGTAGGGCTACCCTACACAACCAGGATTATATTGACCAGAAGGATATACGAATAGGAGACAGGGTGGTTATAAGAAAGGCAGGAGATATAATACCGGAAGTGGTGGAGGTGATCAAGGATAAGAGAAAGGGCGATGAAAGGCCGTACAAAATACCCGACAAGTGCCCGGTATGCGGCTCCGACAGTATAAGACTGGATGGTGAAGCAGTGATAAGATGTACCGGTATAGCCTGTCCTGCACAATTGAAACGCAGGATCATACATTTTGTATCAAGGGATGCAATGGACATAGAAGGTATGGGGCCCGCCGTAGTTAACCAATTAATTGATAGGGGGCTTATAAAGGATCCGGCTGATTTGTATTATCTTACAAAGGATCAATTAATGAACCTAGAGAGAATGGGGGAAAAATCCTCGGACAATTTGTTAGCTGCTATCGAGGGCAGCAAAGGCATGCCCCTGAGTAAGCTCATATATGCTCTAGGTATACGATATGTTGGTGTAAGGACTGCCCAGCTCTTAGCCCAAAGGTTTAAAAGCATATGGGATTTGGCCCAAGGGAGTTATCAAGAAATAGTATCCATAGACGAAATCGGGGATAAAATAGCCGATAGCATCCAGGCCTTTTTTAAACAGCATCAGAATATGGATACCATAAAAAGATTACAGGAGGCCGGAGTAGTTTTGGAAGCCCAGGATACAGGCAACAAAACTGTGAAAAAGATACTGGAAGGCAAAACCTTCGTCCTGACAGGCACCTTAGAGGGTTATACCAGGAATGAGGCCAAAGGTCTTATAGAAGAGCTGGGAGGCAGGGTATCTGGGAGTGTCAGCAAAAATACCGATTATGTGGTGGCAGGTGATCAGCCAGGCAGTAAGCTTAAAAAGGCTGAACAGCTTGGAATAACAATACTAGATCAGGAAGGCTTTATGAAGCTGATTACTTCTTCTGATAAATAAATTATTGGGCTGTATAGCCCAATATATATGTCGACTATAAAAATGGTAGATTCTTATTATATTGTGTTATGTAAATCATAGATATACATAATCTATCTTCGATATTTACGAAGAATGGCGATAATCTCTTAATATAGGCATTATTTCCTATTTGTAATCCATTGTAATATATGGTTATATTAATATAGAAATATTACAAATATATTACAAACGAAATATTTTGGTAATATTTACACAAACATATATTCCTATCTAATCGACATAAGCATCAACAGCATACAAAGCAAAGTTATGCTTATTAGTCACTAAAAGCTTATTATCTCTTTAATCAGCTATTTCATTTTTGCCCAAAAAATATGGGCAAAATTGGATATATATCTTTGTGAAAGGGGGTGAAAAGTTGAAGAGCAAAGGAACAAAGATATTGACCGTCCTATTAGTAGCCATGGTAATCCTTGCAGGTGTGCAGTTTAGCTTGCAGGACCAGGCCCGAGCTGCCCAAGATTTAGTCAGGATTACAAAGTCCTGGGTCAATATAAGAAGTTCTGCTTCTTTAAATAGTAGTGTAATTAAGGTAGTACCTATGAATAGTACATATACTTATAAGGGCCAGTCAGGGAGCTTCTACAAAATAGACTTTAATGGACGCAATGCCTATGTTCACAATTCTGTTTCCGAAAGATATACCCAGTCGAGTTCTTCGGGAAAGGTGATTGGCAGAGTTACTATTACCGTTTCTGTAGGAAATATAAGAAATGCTGCTTCCTTGACCAACAGCAAGGTAATCGGCAGCGGCTATAAGAACCAATCCTTTGATGTAGTTGGCACGAGCGGTAGTTTTTATAAGATAAATTTTGGAAAGACAACCGCTTATGTGCATAATTCAATAGTAAAATATACTGCTGCCGGTTCCGGTGGAAGTGGCTCCGGTAATACCAGTAGGGGAAATGAGACGGTAATCGGGAAGGTGACGATAGACGTAAAGACAGTGGCCAACATCCGCAGCAGTGCATCATTAAGCTCCAGTGTAGTCGGTAAGGGTTATCCCGGGCAGGTATACGACGTAATAGCCAAGAGCGGTGATTTTTACAAGATAAAGCTAAGCCGCAGCAAGACGGCCTATGTCCATAAGACTGTGGTAAAATACAGCAGCAATAGTAGCACACCACCACCGAGCAACCCGCCGAAGGAAGAGACGGTAATCGGGAAGGTGACGATAGACGTAAAGACAGTGGCCAACATCCGCAGCAGTGCATCATTAAGCTCCAGTGTAGTCGGTAAGG
>JBMNSO010000040.1:0-13797 GCA_050945235.1 Mahellales bacterium | reverse complement strand
CGAATTTCAGATTGGCAACGGCAGGGGTCCCAAGGGGGCTGTGCTCTTTTTCGAAGGCCTTGTAGATAAAAAAATAATTAACGACAATGTGCTAAAGCCCCTTATGTATTTAACCTCCCTTGATGGCAAAATGCCCCAGGATATAGACGCTGCAGTAATCAGCCGTTTTAATATCAGTGTAGCCAAGGTTCAAGGTGAAGAATACAAAGAGAAAATAATTAATGCCGTGTTGGCCGGCAATGCCGCCTTGCTGCTGGACCATTCTTCAAAGGCGCTCATTATTTCAGTACCTGGCTGGGAAAGACGCGGGGTGGAAGAGCCTAAAGCCGAAAAGATTATAAGGGGCCTAAGGGAAGGGTTTTCGTAGACCCTCTCTGCTAATATAGCCCTCATAAGAAGGAGGATTCAGGATACCCGCCTTAAAATCAAAATATACAATTTGGGTACCAGGTCAAAGACAAAGGTAGCGTTATTCTATATGGAGGACATTACCAAACGGGAAATACTGGAAGAGATAGAAAAGCGGCTTTCCACCGTGGACTTCGATATGGTGGAGGATGTGGGTACCATAGAGGAGTTTATTGAAGACAACCCCTATTCACCCTTTCCTCAGGTAATGATCACCGAAAGGCCGGACAGGGTAGCGGGCAATATAGTAGAAGGAAGGGTATGTATAATGGTCGACTGTTCGCCCTTTGCCATGATAATGCCAGTAACCCTAGCCTCCCTATATCAATCGCCGGAGGATTATTATGAACGTCCGTTATATGGCACCGGGGTGCGGATATTAAGGTTAGCCGCCTTTTTTATTGCTATCAGTTTACCCGCCCTTTATGTGGCCATGGTGTCCTTCCATCATGAGTTAATACCCTCCCGCCTGGTGCTTACCCTGGCCAGGGGCAGAGTGGAGGTGCCCTTTCCCGCCTTTCTGGAGGCCCTCTTAATGGAATTAACCATTGAATTTCTTAGGGAGGCCAGTACCCGATTGCCCGGGGTGTTGTCTCAGACTGTTGGCGTGGTGGGCGGTTTGGTATTGGGTACAGCGGCGGTACAGGCCAACTTAGTTAGTCCGGCTATGGTAATCGTGGTTTCACTAACGGCCATTACTACCTTTACCGTACCAACCTATAGTCTATCGTATCCCATTAGAATGATTCGATTTCCTCTTATGTTTTTAGCCGCTAGTTTTGGTCTATTCGGATTGGCCTTCGGCTGGAACATAATCCTAATCCATCTATGTACTTTAGAATCCTTTGGTGTACCCTATCTTTCCCCTTATGCCCCTTTTAAGATAAGGGATATGAAGGATGCAATACTAAGGTTTCCCCTGTGGGCCATGAAAAAAAGGCCAAAAGTGCCCGATGTCCAGGACGAAACCAGGCTGGCCAACCCAAAGGGGGACCATAAGCGTGACTGAAGGTATCACCAAAAAAGAAAATATTTTATCCAATATAGGGCTTTTTGCTATCCTGGCCAAGGTGGGCCTTGGGGCTGTGTCAACAGGAGGGGTATATGTACAGGTAGCCCACAAGGCAGGCAGGGACGGGTGGATATCCTTCATTCTTGCTCTGGGGGTAGTATTTATCGCTATCTTTATAATTATTAATCTAAACAAACGGTTTTGTGGATATACAATTATTGAATAAGGAGAATTTATACTGGGCAAATGGGGCGGTAAGGTTCTGGGCTGTTTATTAGTATTGTATTTATTGCTTCAAACGGCTGCTGTTATCCGTTTTGCATCGGAAATGATAGTCGTTTGGATGCTCAATAATACGCCCCATTATATGATTATGGCATTGATAACGTTTCTGGCGGTATATATAGCCAGAAACGGTCTTTTGGTAGTATCCAGGTTTTGTATTTTGGTGTCCTTGTTGGTGTTCTTATTATTCTTTCTGATGTTTTTTCCCATAAAGGATTGGCAGCTGTATAATATACTACCCATTGGGGACTCGGGCTTTACGGGCATAACATCCAGCGTTTTATCAGCTTTGTTTGCTTATGTGGGTTATGAGCTCCTTTTGATGCTTTATCCGTATGTACAAGATAAAAAGAAGGTGCTACGCACATCCCTGCTGGCTTATTTATATGTTGGAGTTCTATATATCCTTTTTATGGCATCACTTATACTTTTATATGGCCCCAATGAGATCATCTTCTTCCTTTACCCCGTGTTGAATTATTTAAAGGCCATTGATATACCCTTTATCGAGAGGGTGGATACCTTTGTATTATTCCTTACTCTGTTCTCGGCCGTGGCCAATACAGGAGTGGTATACACGCTAACATGTTTGGGTGTCAGCCAGCTCTTTGGAATAAGACGGCGAAAGAATATAGCTCTATGGATAAGCCCTTTGGTCTTTGCCGTTGCTGCCTTTCCCAAAAACAATGCTGTATTAAATGAGAGTTACAAAATTTTTCCTATATTAAACCTTGTCTTTGGCATTTTTATTCCGTCTGTCCTATTGGTAATCAGCGTAATATTTAAGCGTAGGAAGGAGAAGATGCCATGAGATTCTTTAAACTGCTTATTATCGTTATTAGCCTAATGCTGCTGACCGGTTGCTGGGACAGGCATGAGTTGGATGAATTGCTCATTCCCTATGTTATCGGAATAGATATAAGTGAAGATAACCCCAATCTGGTATCGGTGACCATAACATCTCCGTCAATAGAGGAAACCAAAGAACCTTTTATAAGAATGACCGACCAGGGCATATCGATTCAGGATGCCCTGTATAACCTTCAAACCAAGCTGTACAGGCGTATGGGCTTGGGTCATGTTCAGGTTATTCTCATCGGGGAAGAGACTGCCAAGGCGGGTATTGCAGTTTTTCTGGACACCTTCACCCGCAATGCCGATGTACGGGGCGGTCTTAGGATGGCTGTGGTCAAAGGAAGAGCGTCGGATTTTATCAATAATGCCGATGTAAAGCAGCATCCTTATTTGGGTATTTTTCTTTCAGGTGTATTGGAGGGCATGAAAAGGGATAATATATCCGAGGATACGACCCTGCCCGATTTTTATCGTTTTTTACTTGCAGATGGGAGAGAGCCTACTCTCCCCTACCTAATTCTATCACCGGACAGACAGCAGATAATAGCCAGACAAACGGCGGTATTCCTAGATGATCGGATGGTGGGGATATTAAATCGCGACCAAAGCAAGGCCTTCATGACATTGAAGGGTAATATAGGCAACCAAAGGATAGCAGTGGAGTTTCCCCGCAAGAGCCCGGGAGGGTTTCACTATGCTGCCGTACTGGAAGAGCGCAAGAATAGGGTTAAGGTTACGCCTGTTATAGACGGTGATATTGTTAATTTCAAAGTGGATGTGGACATGACAATGGAGATAATAGAGTACACCCCTTCGGAGGCAACCGTCATCCCTTCCCGCTTGGCTCGGTTGGAGCATACCTTTGAAAAGGAGTACAAAGAGAGGATGGAAAAGGTCATAAGTCAGCTCCAGGGCTATAAAGCCGACGCTGTGGGTTTTGGTGAATATGTAAGGGTAAAATATCCTCGCTTTTTTGATAATAAAAAATGGCGGGAAGATTTCTCCAAAGCCCAATTTGATATCGAGGTTAATATTAATATCATTAGACCCGGTTCAACAATCTGAAAATTTAACTTTATAGAAAGGTATTAGCATTTTAAACATCAGGGGATACTTATTCTAGAAATGTCTGTAATTTATCTTTATAGGAAGGCAGTAGGATTTTAACTCCTGGTTATTGATTATAAGGATAAAAAATAGTATTATATAAAACGTGTTACTTAAATCTGGGAGAAATCCATTAATAATCAAGCATAACACGGGAGGAATGTAATTGAAGGCGGAATACGTCAACTCATTTATTCAATCCAGTCTTGACATCATACAACGGGTATGCGGCCTGCATCCCCAATTGGGGAAGGTATATCTCAAGGATTCGCCCTTTAGCGCAGAACACATCATAGTAATTATTGGCGTTACCGGTGATATAAGGGGACAGGTGCAACTCAACATGTCCAGGGACACCGCCCGGGCGGTGGTTTCCAATATGATGGGTGGCATGGATGTGGTCGACCTTAATGATATGGCCAAAAGTGCCCTGGGGGAACTGGGGAATATGATAATGGGCAATACATGTACATTACTGGCCGGCAGGGGTATAAAGATCGATATTACACCGCCCACCGTTCTGTCGGGAGATGGAATGGAGGTTTCCAACAAAACGAAAACTTTATGTATACCCTTGAAATTAGGGGAGTATGGTAAGGTGGAAATCGGTGTTTCCACCACTGTGGACGGTCAGGAATGAAGAAGCGGCTTTAGCCGCTTTTTTGTTTTAATGACTGAAGGTGTTGAAGGTATATACAGGTAGGTTATATAATATCAATATAGAATTACGTAGGGGTGTGTATATTGATAGACATTGGTGTGGATATTATTGAAATAGAAAGGATAAGAAATACCATTAACAGGTATCCCTCCTTTATGGATAAGGTTTTTTGCCAAAATGAGGTGGAGTATTTTAAAGAACGGAATATGAACATTTCGGTTATTGCCGCCACCTTTGCTGCCAAGGAAGCCGTCAGTAAAGTATTGGGCACCGGCATTGGGGCAGTCGGGTGGAAGGATATAGAGATAGTGAGGGATGATACCGGCAGGCCGGGGGTGATTCTCCATGGCCAGGCCCTGCTAGTGTCCCAGGATAAACATATAAAGTACATATCAGTTTCACTGTCCCACAGCAGGAGGTATGCTGTTGCCAATGCCGTGGGTGTGAGGGAGGGTATAAAATGAAGGCTGTAACACCTGACCAGATGAATAACATAGACAGGAGGGCTATTGAACAGTTTGGCATACCCGGTATTATACTAATGGAACATGCTGCATCAAGGCTGCTGGAAAAGTTAAAGTCCCGGTGGCCAAATTTGGAAGGCAAGACTATTGTCATAATTGCCGGCAAAGGCAATAACGGTGGTGATGGTCTGGCCCTGGCACGGATGCTTATGCCTTATAATGCCAAGGTTTTGGTGTATCTTTTAGCAAGGGTTGGGGATTTACGAGGCGATGCCCAAGTAAACGGCAATATACTTGTCAATTTGGGGGTTACTATTAATACCCTCCTTGAGGAGGGTGACCTTAATGCCCTTAAGGAGGATATTGAAAGGGCCGATGTCATAGTGGATGCCATATTGGGCACCGGCATTAGAGGTATGGTCACAGGATTGACCCAAAGGGTAATAGAACTGATAAACCAAGGGGCTCGGTATGTACTGTCGGTGGATATTCCTTCCGGGGTTAATGGGACCACCGGTGAGGTGATGAATACATGCGTCAGGGCCCATGACACCGTTACCTTTCAACTACCTAAAGTGGGGCAGTTGGTCCATCCCGGCAAGGAATATACCGGTCACTTAGAAATTGTAGATATAGGCATCCCCAAGCCGGCTTGGGTACAGGATGACATTAACATCGAATATTTAACTTCCCATGAAATAGCGGAGGCGATAAGACCCAGAAAGCTTAACGCCCACAAGGGAGACTTTGGACATTTATTGGTCGTTGCGGGGTCAAGGGGTATGGCAGGAGCGGCCATAATGTCCTGTATATCTGCCTTAAAAACCGGTTGCGGCATGGTTACCCTGGCCATACCAAAATCATTATACGAAATAATTGGTGTCAGCATACCTGAGGTGATGGTAATATCCCTGCCGGAGGACGAAGACGGTAGACTGGGCAGTGGGGCGGATGATGTTATTTTAAACAGCTTAGACAGGTTTGACGGTATGGTATTTGGCCCAGGCCTCGGAAAAAGCCAACAAATATTTTCGGTTTTAAGGAATATTATTGAGGTTTCGGATATACCAATAATAATAGATGCGGATGGTATAAATGCATTATCCTCTGATATATCCATATTGAAAAAGGGCAGCTGTAGCATATCCATAACCCCCCATCCAGGAGAAATGGCCAGGTTGATTAATAAGCCGGTGCCCTTGATAGAAAAAAACAGGTTGGAGGAATCTAAGCTGCTGGCAAAAAATTACGATATAAACGTATTGCTAAAGGGCAATGCAACTATTGTTGCACTGCCTACAGGCCAGGTATTTATAAACAGCACAGGCAATCCCGGTATGGCAACGGCAGGGTCGGGGGATGTATTATCCGGTGTTATAGGTAGCTTTATGGTACAGGGAGCAAGGCCCTGTGACGCCCTTTACACCGGTGCCTTTATACACGGGTTGGCAGGGGATATGGCAGCCCATGATAGGGGCCGTTACGGTATGACTGCCATGGATATTGTTGAGTTTCTACCGGATAGTATAAAAGCCATTACCGGCGAATAGGGTAAAATATGAGGGTGGGATATATTTTGAAGTTGACAGTACTTAGCCTTGCGGTGGTTTTTCTGCTAAACTTGACAGGCTGTGCACAACCCACACAAGAGGATATATATCAAAACATGGAAGATTTTATAAACAACATAAGACAGTATTACTGCATTGCCGATATGTACGTGGGCAAGGGCGCTAGTAGAGCCCATTACTTGATTAAACAATGGTATATCCTGCCGGATAAGTATAGATTGGAGATACTGCTCCCCGACGATATGACCGGTAAAACCATAGTAAGAAACGGCAGTACCGTATGGATCGATAATCCTAGGCTAAACGAGTTTTACCAGTTGGAAAACATAGACCTATATGTGGAAGGAAAAACCTTTCCGGGGAGTTTTCTGCAGTGTTTTATGGAAGGAGAGGGCAGTACCAGAGAGATTGTTACAATAGATGATCGCCGATATATATTGCTGGAAGCCCATGTGCCGGGGATGAATGAAAACTTCAGGTATCAAAGGCTGTGGATTGATGCCCGGGAAATGATGCCGTACATGTTGAAGGTGTTTGACAATACGGGAGAAGCGGTGATAGAAGTACGATACAAGGGCTTTTTACAGGATATTGACATAGACAAACAATTATTTGAAAAATATTGAAGGGTATAATGTATTGACTTGCCATTTTGGGATAAGATATAATAGTATATATAATTATATATACTGAGAGGAGGTGTGTTAAAAATTTAATATAAGGATTATCCCAAATTGATTAGTACATCAGGGAGGTGCTATTGTGGCTGAGTTAAAGAAAATATTGGTTAGTTTGCCCGACAGCCTGCTACAGGAAGTAGACGAGATCGTCGCCATCGAAAAAAGGAATAGAAGTGAATTTATTAGGGAAGCAATGAAACTTTATATAAGGGAAAGGCATAAGATAGAAATAAGGGAAAAGATGAAAAAGGGTTATCAGGAAATGGCCCGTATAAATAGAGACATTGCGGAGACGGGAATAAATTCCGATAACAAATCTTATGAGGCCTACGAGGCATTGTTAACGGAGTGTGAATAGTATAATGGTTAGACGTGGCGATATCTATTATGCCGATCTAAGTCCTGTAATCGGTTCAGAACAGGGGGGCGTAAGACCTGTTCTGGTGGTTCAAAATGATATAGGTAACAAATATAGTCCAACAGTTATAGTAGCAGCGATAACATCGCAAATAAATAAAGCGAAACTACCTACTCATATAGAGATTACTGCCGAAGAATACGGACTTCCTAAGGATTCGGTTATACTTTTGGAGCAGATTAGGACTATCGACAAAAAAAGGCTTAAAGAGAAAATTGGGTTTCTTTCATCGGAAATGATGAAAAAAGTGGACGAAGCTTTGCAGATAAGCTTCGGGCTTATGGAATTATAAAAAATCTGTGCTATATAGGATAGCATTTTTCTTAACTGGTTGTGGACAAGGCCTGCCGATGTTAAGATGAATGCTTTAATTATTTCTAGCATGTTTAAAAATTACATAGAAAATGTTTAAAAGTTACATATAATTATGATATAATACTTCAGTAAAATGGATATTAATTTCCCTATATCAAATACTTAATTTGGGAATAATATACTTGCTGCAATGGCGTTGATTGCGCAGGATAGAGGTTGGGGTGGTGGATTTGGGCATTTGTAGTAATTGAGTGTTTTGATTAGGGAGCATAATTATGAGGCGAGAAGAACTGTATAGGTACATAGGAATAGTAGCCGGGACTTTTATAACATCATTGGCCTTTAATTTTTTCCTGATACCGAACAGGGTAGCCCCCGGAGGCATAAGCGGTATTGCTACCGTTCTCTTTTATGTATTTAGACTGCCGGTGGGTATAACTATGCTGGTATTGAATATACCGCTATTTATTGCAGGGCTTAAAGTATTGGGTGGGATATTTGGTTTTAAGACTCTGATAGCAACTATCTTGCTGTCGTTTTTTATAGATATTGCCAAGGTTAGACCCCTTACCCAGGATATAATGCTGGCTTCGGTATATGGCGGTATAGTTATGGGTTTTGGGTTGGGCATAGTATTTAAAGCCGGAGCCACTACCGGAGGTACTGACCTGGGCGCGAAAATTGTACATAAATTTTTCCCTTTTATAACCATTGGGTGGGTGCTTTTTGCTATAGATTTTTGCGTAGTAATAACGGCGGCGGTGGTTTTTGGACCGGAGCAGGCATTGTATGCCCTTGTATCCCTATTCATAGCATCAAAAATTATAGACATCGTCCAGGAAGGTTTAAACAGTGCAAAGGCTTTTATAATTATATCCGATCATAATGATGCCATTGGCAGGGCTGTGTTGGAGAAAATGGGCAGGGGAGTAACTAACCTTTCGGGCGAAGGAATGTTTACCGGCAATAAAAGAAGTGTATTGTTGTGCGTAGTCAGCAGGTTAGAGATAACCAGGCTAAAAAATATTGTATATGAAATAGATCCAAAGGCCTTTGTTATACTGACCGATGTGAGGGAAGTAATTGGGGAAGGCTTTACTTGGAAATAAAAGCATACATGAATGGAAGGAGGAAAAAAATGGAACAACAGAAAATCAAAGAATTACAGGAAAAGGCAACTGCCATAAGGCGGCATATTATTAGGGAGGTAGCCGAAGCCAATTCAGGACATGTTGGGGGGGCTTTGTCCATAGCTGATATTGTTTCATATTTGTATTTCAAGGAAATGAATGTTGATCCGTCTAATCCCAAATGGCAGGATAGGGACAGGTTGGTACTTTCAAAGGGACATGCCTGTGCTGCTATTTATGCTGCATTGGCTGAAAAAGGGTATTTCCCGGTTGAAGAACTGCTAACCTTTAGACAAACAGGCACCCGGCTCCAGGGCCATCCCGATATGAATAAAACCCCAGGGGTGGATATGTCTTCGGGTTCGTTGGGTCAGGGTCTGTCAGCTGCTAATGGAATGGCCATGGCGGCAAAACTGGATAAGAAAGATTATAAAATATTTGTAATCTTAGGTGATGGTGAGCTTCAGGAAGGACAAGTATGGGAAGCGGCAATGACGGCGGCCCATTATAAACTGGATAACGTGATAGCCTTTTTGGATTATAACGGACTTCAGATAGATGGCCCGGTAGCAGAAGTAATGTCGCCAAATCCAGTGGAGGACAAGTTTAAAGCCTTTGGGTGGAATGTAGTATCCATTGACGGTCATGACTTTAACCAGATAGAGGATGCAGTACAGAAGGCAAAGTCCAGTAAGGGCAAACCCACTATGATTATTGCAAACACTATTAAGGGTAAGGGAGTGTCCTTCATGGAAAACCAAGTAGGGTGGCATGGCGTTGCACCTAACAAGGAACAACGGGATGCTGCATTAAAGGAATTGGGGGTGTAGAGTATGACAAAGAAAATAGCAACCAGAGAAGCTTATGGTAATGCCTTGGCGGAATTTGGTGCTCAATATCCTAATATAGTGGTATTAGATGCCGACCTTTCACAATCCACCAAGACGAACAACTTTAAAAAGAAATTTCCCGATAGGTTTTTTAATATGGGTATTTCGGAAGGGGATTTAATGACAACAGCGGCGGGGTTAGCCCATTCGGGCAAAATTGCCTTTGCCAGTACCTTTGCCATATTTGCTGCAGGCAGGGCCTTTGAGCAAATAAGAAATTCCATAGCATATACAAAGGCTAATGTGAAGATTGGTGCTACCCATGCAGGTATTACAGTAGGAGAGGACGGCGGGTCCCATCAGGCGATAGAAGATATCTCCCTCATGAGATCATTGCCCAATATGGTGGTAATAAACCCGGTGGACGCCGTTGAGGCCAGAGCCGCGGTTAAGGCGGCCATCGAGTATGATGGACCTGTGTATATGCGTTTTGGACGGTTGGCAGTACCGGTCTTCTTTGATGAAGCAACCTACAAATTTGAATTAGGCAAAGGTGCTGTAATAGAAGACGGTACCGATGTATCGATTATCGCTACCGGTATGATGGTGGCATCGGCCGTTGAGGCCAGGGAAATCCTCGCCAAAGAGGGCATCAAGGCCAGGGTGATAAATATACATACCATAAAACCCATAGATAAGGATATTATCGTACAGGCAGCATCTGAAACCAAAGCCATTGTTACAGTAGAAGAACACAGCATTATAGGCGGTCTGGGAAGTGCGGTGGCTGAAGTGGTGGCGGAAAACTGTCCGGTACCCGTGAAAAGGATGGGTCTTATGGACCAATTTGGCCAGTCAGGAAAGCCTGATGAATTGATTAAACTATATGGCCTCACCCCAGAGGATATTGCCAGGGAGACAAAGGCGTTGGTCAATAGAAAATAAATATATTGTTGACACAAGCAGGGTGGACAATCCGCCCTGCTTTTTTTATGAATTATGGAGGAATAAGTCGGTGTATGTAGAATATTGTAAGGGTAAGCAGAATTACTTGGGGGTGCTTTCCGATATGAGGATAAGAATTGGCAGGCTTATACTTATGATATTCCTGGTAGCCCTTTTATTGTTTCTGGGCTGGAAATACATATGGAAGAAGGATACCTATTTAGATGGTCAGATAATTAGGACCAATGACATGAACGAAATCAAGTATTTTTATTATCATGCTGTCCCGGGCTTGAAGAGGGCACAGGATATGGGCCTTGTTTCCCTGGTGAGCAAAAGCCTGCCCATTGGAGATACTTCAGGAAAGCTCAATATCGACATGGTGTGGTGCGACGGAAAGAATATCTTTATATTCTATAACATTGAAGGGCTAAATAAATACGGTATA
This sequence comes from Mahellales bacterium, assembly GCA_050945235.1. Classification (GTDB taxonomy): domain Bacteria; phylum Bacillota; class Clostridia; order DUOD01; family DUOD01; genus DUOD01. The sequence continues at coordinate 2,668 of JBMNSO010000040.1, read as the reverse complement.
CTGGGTGGCGATATAGTAACGCAGGACAGTTCTGTTGGACAGGAAACCACCCAATTTCGTGGATGCCTTAATCCGCCTGGGCAAAAGACCCGGGGCATCATATATGAAAATAAGTTTTACAGCGCCGTCAGCATACCCCTTCCCTTGGATGGTGAGGGTGAGGATTTTCAGCAATTGCCTGAGGTTATCTATAGGCCCTATTTGACCCTAAAGGAATATAACCAGCCCTTTGTAATTGATGATGGGGATGTAGGGTATAGTTTTGAACCAATTAAGCTGCGGGTAGACTATGATAAGGAAAAATACCAAACTGAGATGGTTGAGGTAGAGGGACAAATCGATATTGAAGGCAATATATTGAAGGTCTATCAGATAGAGTTTGGATTAACTGAAAATAGGCTGTATTTTTTATCGAATACTGAGGATGTAATATACAATATAAAGGCTATGGTATCTACCGACAGAAATGAAACCAGGGAAATTGATACCACTACCCATATCATTTCCGAGTATCCCTACCATTACTATGCCTCCTTCCCGGCCTTTAACGAACTCCCCGGGAGTGTTAACATTAGCATTGAAGAGATAAAGTTGGTGAGCAGTGAAAGGGTTGATTTTACCATAGATACCGTTGATTTGAACAAGGATCAGGAGAAATCTGTTGATGAATTGATAGCCACTGTTAAGAATACCAATGTATATCTGGATAGGGTTGTAAAGGATGAAAGGGGTCTGGGGATATATATGCGTTATGAAATGGATGGGCGGTTCGAAAAGCCTTATTCACGGCTGCAGGTTGAAATACCCATGTCCAAGGATCAATGGGAATATCAATCCGGTATACAAAGGGTTGCCCTACCCTGTCCAAATTTGTTCGGGGTAATAAACGATATCGGTATTGCTGGAAAATCGGGTGATTTTGGTGATAGGGGCATGGACAAGGAAGGCATGTACATGTTCATTTCCCACGAATATGTGGATTCTAGCTATTATATAACGGTTTCAATAGAAAACATGTCCTATGCCATAGAAGTTGACCAAGATATCAAACTAGACTTAGGGGGTCAGGCTTGAAAAGTTGAAAAACTTTTCAAGCCTGACCCCTCGACTCGATGCTGCTTTTGATATCTTCTGGGGATATGCCCGATGCTTCGATAATAGGAGTTTTAGTACGGGTGGCCTGTATACCCATCCTGTCTTCATTGGCTCCTGTTACTACGATAGCATCGAATTTGTCTAATGAATTGTTTTGTTTCTGGCTTAAGTCGATTTCTTGTACCCTATAGCCTTCATTTTCAAGATATTCCTTTATTGGTGTCAGTCCCTTTTGTATTCCAATGCTTTTCATTGCAAAACCTCCTCCAACTTTATTATCTGCAAGAGAAACACACCCTATTCACTATTTAGTATTATTCGGTATTCAGCATTATTCAGCGCCCAATTTGCAACTCGCATACAACTTTTCAACTTTTCAAGCCTGACCCCCAAATCTTACAGTTTTCTTACAACTTTTTGGGGACTTTATGGAAGAAGAAGTCGTACAATCTCCATATGATGCATTATATGGAGGTTTGGCGTGAATATTAGAGAAACAAAGGATAGAAATGAGTTCGATAGGGTAATAGAAAACCATCAAAATGGACACTTATTGCAAAGTTATGGATGGGGACAACTAAAAAGTAATGGTTGGCAGCCTATATATTTAATCGTGGAAGATGGGAACAAGCCTATAGGCGGGATGTTGTTGCTAAAAAGAAGGGTGCCCTTTATTAATAAGACCATGCTTTATTGTCCCAGAGGCCCGGTAATAGACTTTAATAATACTGATCTGTTAGTTTATACTATGAGGGAGTTAAGGAAAATAGCTAAGGAGCATAGGGCTGTATATCTTAAAATTGACCCTGAAATTGATATTGAAAATAAACAGGTAATAGACCTACTTAAGTCAGTTGGTTTTGTACAAAGGAATAACATCTCAAATAACAAAGGCGTGCAGCCTAAATTTACATATCGTTTGGATATTTCAGGCGATCTTGATCAAGTTTTGAAGAATTTTCATAGCAAGACCCGGTATAATATCAGGTTGGCCGGTCGTAAAGGGGTAAATGTATTTAAGGGTGATAGGCAGGATTTGGAGGAGTTTCACAGGCTGATGAAGTTAACCGGGCAGCGGGATAATTTTGTAATAAGACCCCTTGAATACTTTCAGAGGATGTATGATGCATTCCATCCTGCGGGTTATTTGGAATTGTTTCTGGCTGAATACAAAGAACAAATAATAGCGGGAGCGGTGTGCATTAAATATGGACATAAGTGTTGGTATCTATATGGTGCCAGCAGTAATGCCCATAGAAACGTTATGGCTACTTATCTGCTGCAATGGCAGATGATAAACTGGGCCAAAGAGCATGGGTGCAGACTGTATGACTTTGGAGGGGTATCGGGCTATGAAGATAAAGACAGCCCGTTATATGGTGTATATAGGTTTAAGAAGGGCTTTAGCGGTGAAGTGGTAGAGTTTATCGGGGAGTTTGATTATCCCATTAATAAGATACTTTATATTACGTTGGAAAATGGTATATCTCTATTAAGAAAACTATCGTCTATGGTTTATAAACTCAGGAAAACGGTTGATGTAGAAGGCAACTGCGAAGAAGATAAAATAGAC
>JBMNSO010000039.1:0-14198 GCA_050945235.1 Mahellales bacterium | reverse complement strand
ATATTGAAGTGAGTTACCGGTATCAAAAAAACTCACTTGGGTTTGATGAATATCAGGTAGAATCACTAACCTCAATAAAGCGCTTCTGGAGTATGGTCTTTATGACCTACACTTTTCTGGAGCTTTTTAGGGTTTCGAACAGGAAAACCTTAAAGCTACAGAACCTTGGAGATACCATAGGGTATTTCCGAAAACAATACTTGGTTTCTATTGCCAAGTTTGCATACACTTGTGCAGTTAAAGGGGTATCTGTCGATGCTGTCATTACCAAATTAGGGATAGTTGCATAAATATTTACAATTTACTGCACAACACTAGATACTTATTTAAATTTGTATTAACCTAGCACAAGTTTTAATTCCCATCAAGTTGTAGTTAGGCCTTTACTATGCTATAATTCCTCTATATTGTACCAACTAATGTTTATGGAGGATTTTATGGACCATAACAAGGAATACCGGTTTATCTTAATAAAAATACATCAATTATGCATTTATAAAAATATATACCAAGACGAAACTTTTAAAGCATTCCATGGTTTCTTGGAAGCATTATCGAGTTCACATATCAGTGCCGAAAAGCTTTGCAGTACATACAGTGATATATACTGTTCACTGATGAAAAGAAACCAATTTAATAGTTCAACACCATATTGTGACCCATGGCAGCATTATATTATAGAATTTTTACTAAAGGATGATAATTTGTTTAGCCTGGGAAGCCAATTAAGCAAGGAGACCATTTCCTTGGATTATTACCAAGGTCTGGCCAATGATCTAAGAATACTAAGACTGGTTTACGACTTTAACTGCGCAAGGATGGAAGCGGCTTTGGAAGAAGCCCTTGCAAGGATATGTAAAATAGAAGAATTGAATAAAAGTATTTTAGATATACCCCTGATGTCTAAGTTATTTGTGCAGGGCGAAAATTCTACAAAGGATACTGACTCATCAAATGATAAAGAAATGATAAAAACCATGGCAAGCTCAACATCCTGGGACAAAATGATCCCTATTTTAGCTGAATATTATCACCATATGGGTTCGGGTGTTTTTAGCAAATACAATGCCTTTAAATGGACCAGAATAAATAATGAAGGTAAACTATTAGCCGTCGAAGAATATGACCCAATAACTATTGAGCAATTAGCCGGGTATGAGCATCAAAAAAATATTATTATACAAAATACGAAACAATTTTTAAGCGGATATCCTGCCAATAATATATTGCTGTACGGTGACAGAGGAACTGGCAAGTCTTCCACCGTCAAGGCATTGTTAAATATGTTTTGGTCTGAAGGATTACGCCTCATAGAAGTTCCCAAACAATATCTAGGGGATTTTGCCCAATTAATAAAACTGCTAAGGCACAGAGTTCATAAATTTATTATATTTGTTGACGATTTATCCTTTGAAGATCAAGAAATAGAATACAGGGACCTTAAGGCAGTTTTGGAAGGTAGTATAGAGGCAAAACCGCAAAACGTGCTGATATATGCCACGTCTAACAGAAGGCATTTAGTGAAAGAATACTTTTCTGATAATTCTGATAGGTTCAGAGAAGAGATAAACGAAGGTGACACTATACAGGAGAAATTATCCCTGGCTGATAGATTTGGTATTAAGGTAACCTTCACTGCACCAAGTCAAGCTGAGTATTTATATATTATAGACAGCTTGGCAGAAAGGCGCAGATTATCCATCGATAGAAAAACACTGCATACACAGGCTTTGCAGTGGGCATTGCAGCATAATGGACGCTCCCCCAGAACAGCAAAACAGTTCATCGATCAAATAGAAGGACAGTCGTTAATAAAGGCCAAATAATATCCATAGCCCAATCAGCCCATTAATATTATAATTTAATATTAATGGGCTAGTTTGTGGGTTTAATAGGTAATAATCTGCAAGTTCTAAGTGGAAGAAAAGCCCTTAAAGCTGCTCCATGTCAAGGCCTAATACCTGGGCAACTAAGTTCATTTCAACATCTTTATGTCCGACAACTATGCAGCCATGATGGGAGTATAAAGAATTCATGATCTTATAACCGTCTTCTACCTTAATAAGCCCGCCGTTCCTGCAGTCAGAACCCGGATACTGAACATACCTTTCCAATTGACCCTTTGTCACAAGAATCTTAGTCAATGTAGGATGCATTTCCACCAGAGTCACATCACCAACGGGAAATTCAGCATCTATTGCAATGGCATTATCATTTACTATTTCAAGAACCCTTGGGCGCAGCATCCAGCGCGATGCAAAACATTTCGGAACCAGCCCAAAGTATCCACAATGGGCTATTAATATATGGTTTTCAGGTTCTTTAACATCGGGAAACTCTTTTATCTTTTCATGTTTTAATGCAGCCATGCCCATAAGAAATGGGTATAGATTACTCATCATCACTGGAGCTTTTAAAGCTTTGTAAATAATGAACTTATTGAGCAGGGATAACGTATCAGCTTCACAGGCCCAAACAATACCCTTCCCCTCAAATAGCATGTTCCATGCCAGGCATGGGGTAGTATCCGAATGAAAGGATTCATTCAAACAGTTAATCCCTACACCAATGATTTCGTTATCCTTTTCAACCTCAGCTTTTACAGCCAAGTACATTTTTACTGCACTAAAAAGGGAATGCTCACAAAGATCCTGAGTAGGCCAATTCCAGTTTTTCCATTCATTCCTGGCTTCTTCATCGGAAATATGTTTTGCGTTCTGTGCTAGATTTTTATAGCTCTTCTTCTCAATTCTTATGCCAAATGTATCCTTTATTTTATCAATCCATTCATCCTCCCACCAATAAAAGCGCTTAAAAATACTGGCTTGCATACCGTCCCCTGGATTGTCTTGGTATACCAAGAACTTACCATTTTTCATCTCTCTTTTTAAAGCAAGGGCTCTGCAAATGGTTTTTGTAAGCTCAAGCTTATATGGCGCAAAAGTATTGAAACCCTTTGATCTTAAAAAGGTTACTATCTCCCAATCCCACATGGCTACGGTACCAAATTCTGAGGTAACCACCAATATGGGAATTTGTATTTTTTGCAAATGCTCAATGCTCCTATAGGCTTCCCCCACAAGCTGGGGAAATATCACAGCATCGGCATCAGGAATATCGCAACCTACTGCAACCGGTTCTAGTATTTCCGCCTCTTGTGCAAGTAAGCTCCTTAATTGTGCCAATTGTTCATCAAATTCTTCATTTCTTGCGGATTTGAAATATAGAGGAACTAGTCTTGCTTTCATAATATCCAATCATTCCTTTACTATATTTTAGTAGTTATCTAAACAAAATATAATGCATATTTAAGACTCATCCCAGTCCGATGAATTATCTTTCGGCTTCTTTCTTCTGGAGAAGCACTGCAAGTATTACAAGCATTCCTTTTATTGCATTAATCAAGAAGACATCAATACCGGCCATGTTTAGAATGTTACTTATGATACCCAGAAGCAGAACACCAAATATAACACCCACAATAGATCCTTTACCACCAGCCATTGACACCCCGCCTATAACCACAGCCGCTATAGCCGTCAATTCGTAGCCCTGTCCAGATGACGTGGCGTTAATACTATTCATACGAGATGTTTCGGTGATTGCCGCAAAGGCCACCGTAATACCCATTAGCATAAAGGTAAGAAGTTTTACCCTGTCGGTATTGATACCGCTTAATCTGGCTGCCTTTTCATTACTGCCCACAGCAAAAACATATCGTCCGTATTTTGTATGCAATGAAATATAATAGCATATGGCTGCAAGTATGGCAAAGTAGATTATCGGCAAAGGGATTACTCCAAAGATATCAGTATTGGAAATGTTTTTAAAGGCCGGAACATCACAAAAGAACCCTCCGCCCTTCATATAGTACATGCTTACCGATCTGTATATATTCATCAGCCCCAAAGTTACTATGAAGGATGGCACCCTTCCCTTTGTAACTATCACTCCATTCAACAAACCTAATGCAGCACCAATAATAAGGGCTGAAATAACACCCAACAACACGGATACCGAGCCCAGTTCCGGTCCCAGCATATTACCAAAAGAATTGGTAATCATAATGGTTAGAGCCCCCACCGCAACTAGCATTGAACCAACACTAAGGTCTATGTTGCCTGAAATGATTATAAAAGCCATGCCTAGAGACAGTATTCCCAATATTGAATTGTTTCTTATAATATTTATAAAGTTTTGACTATCTAAGAAAGCACCGCCCAGTAATATTGAAGCTATAATTATAATGCCTACGAAAATTACAATAATACTATACTGCCCCCAAATATTTTTCCACAGTTTAAGAGCCTTAGTATCGGCTGTCTTGATATTGGTATTCATTACTTACACCTACCTTTAATATTAGTTTAGTGAACCACCGGTTGATAATATCATAAGCGACTCCTCGGTACATTCGTGCCTTTCAAGTTCGCCTTTGATTTCACCGTGATACATGATACATGCCCTATCGCAAATCTTTATCACTTCTTGTGCTTCACCTGTGGTTATAATAACTGCAACACCTCTTTTGGCCAATTCCATTATAAGACTGTATATTTCGTTTTTAGCTCCAACATCAACACCCTGGGTAGGATTGGAAAAAATCATGATATCCGGTTGTGAATTCAGCCATTTGGCTACAACAACCTTTTGCTGGTTACCACCGGACAGGTTTGTAATATAAGAATTTAAAGAAGGAGCCTTTATGCTGAGGGCTTTAAAGTAATACTCGGCAGTCTCTCGCTGTTTTTTATGGTTGAGTTTTAAACCCTGCTGAAAACTATCGAGGGTAGCAATCGTTATATTCTCTAATACCGTTAAGTCCTTTATGATTCCGTTTTCTTTACGGTTGCCTGGCACATAACTAAATCCCCTTTTTTTCGCTATTTCAGGACTTTTATTTAAAACATTTCTGCCGTTAACTTTTATTGTACCTGAGTCAATTTTTAAATCACCGAAAATGGCTCTTGCCAACTCTGTACGCCCATCTCCCAAAAGGCCTGTAAAACATAAGATCTCTCCCCTTCGAAGATTAAAGGATACATTTTTAAAGTATGGATGGGCACATAGATTGTCAACTTCCAGAACCACATCACCGATACTGTGTTCCTCATATACTTCTACATTTAAAATGTCCCGGCCTACCATATAACGGGCTATAGTCTCCACAGCTACTGTGCCTTCTGAGCCATGGATGTCATCTACTACTATCTTTTCTCCGTTCCTGAGAACAGTAAAACGGTCGCATATCTCAACAACTTCGCCCAATTTATGGGAGATGAAAACCATGGTTGTACCCTTTTCCTTTAAATTCCGCATTATTCTAAATACATGTTCTATTTCAACACGAGATAAGGATGTGGTAGGCTCATCCATTATTATAATTTTTGCATTTCTAAGAAGTGCCTTTGCAATTTCTATTATCTGCTTATACGATAAATCCAGATCACCTACCATGGCCCTGGGATCCAGCCGAATATTCATATAGTCGAATATTTCCTGGGTCTTGTCAATCATTTCTTTGGTGTTAAGATGCCCAAATTTCTTAGTCAATTCATATCCTAAAAACATGTTTTCATAAACCCTAAGGTCATTTACAACGTTCAATTCTTGATGAATAAAAGCTATGCCATGTTCTTGTGAATCGCTGGGAGTTTGGATGTTAACTTTCTTATCCATTATATGGATAGTACCACTATCGGCAAGTAGTACACCGCCTAGTATATTCATCAATGTTGTCTTACCCGCCCCGTTTTCGCCTAATAAGGCATGTATCTCCCCTGGCTTTACTGCAAAATCCACATTTTTTAGAACAGGTACACCATCAAAACTCTTATTTATTCCTGTCATTTTGAAAGCATATTCAGCCATAATTAATTTCTCCTTACTTGATTATGTTATTCCGGGATTTGGAGACAAAACGCCCCAAATCCCGGAATTTAGTTGTTATATGGGTTTTACATGCAAATTTTAGTATGGAGAATTTTCATCCAAATACTCTTCTACATTTGATTTGTCAACAATCTTAGATGGTATAACGGTCTCTGCCGGTGGATTCGCCCCATCCAGGATATCCTTTGCCATCTTAACACAATCAATTATCATGGTCGGTGAATAAAGAGCACTTGCCAGCCACACATCCTCCGGTGTAGTGGGCATAATCTTAAAGTATGATTGTGCTCCCCCGCCACCGGTCATAACCTTAACATCAGTTCGGTTTTGCTCTGTAACCGCCTGATAAAGTCCCACAGAAAGCTCATCATCAATGGAGAATACACCGTCTATGTGTGGATTTGCTTGAAGAGCATCGGTCATGGTAGCCAACCCTGACTCGGGCGCAGCATTCGGGCTGTCGTATTCTCCTATAATCTTAATATCCGGTGCCACATCCGCAATGGTATCTTTAAAGCCTTTAATACGCTCACCGTTAACGGCATCACCATAGGCAGCCACACCTTGGATGATTACATCGCCCTTCCCACCAAGTTTTTCAGCTATATATTTGGCACCTTCAACGCCCATTCCATAGTTGTCACCGGCAAGGTAATGGTCAGGCACGGCTGGGTTAATTGTTCTGTCGAAATTGATAAGGGTTATGCCGGCATCCATAATCTTTTGGGCAGCAACTGCAACTTGGTCATTATGAGGAAACAGAACAATAACCTTGGGTTTCATATAAATCAGCTCATCTATTTGGCTGGCCTGTTCGTTGGGATCTGCCGATGCTAACAGCCTATAGTTTAAACCCAGTTCCTTAGCTGTTTTTTCAGCATAGTACTGAACAGCAGCAACCCAGCCAGTAGGTGCCTGGGGCACACTTATACCCACCAGTGGCTGTTCTTCATCATCTGTCTCCTCCGGCTCTGACGGTGTTTCCGATGGCGTCTCAGATGGGGTTTCGGCCGGAGCTTCGGACGGAGTATCAGTCGAGGTACCTTCCTTTGAACATGCAGCCATTCCCACAATAAGTAGAATAGCTAGAAGCAAAGCCAAGATTTTTTTCATTGTAAATCCCTTCCTTTTATTTATATTCTCAACAGGCGGTCTCCCACCTGTATGAGTCAATAATAAAAACCATATTTATCCATCGACTTTTTCCCAAGTTAGGCTTTTAATTGATCTTGTGACGGCATCCAATACCTGGGCATTCTTCCAACCATCGTAGAAATCAGGGCTGGCCTTTGCATTATCCTTAATGCATTTAAAGAAATCAGCAAATTGGTTAACAAAGGTATTCTCATACCCAATAATATGTCCCGGCGGCCACCATGCGGATATATAGGGATGACATCCCTCTGTCACCATTATTGTTTTAAAGCCTTGAACCTCCGGTTCTTCCTCCTTGGACCAGAATTCTAATTCATTCATTCTTTCAAAATTGAAAACCAGGGTGCCCTTGCTTCCGTTGATTTCTATTCTTTCATGATTCTTTCTCCCACCTGCAAATCGAGAAGCTTCAAAGGTTCCTAAGGCGCCGTTGCTGAACTTGGCGAGGAAGGCCGTGGTATCGTCTACGTTAACATCTACGTACTCGGTTTCTACTTTACCGTCGGCTGTCAGCATGGTATTAAGCTTTTCACCAACAGCCGCCTTTGGGCGCCTGGTAATAAATGTCTTTTCCATTCCTACAACTTCATCCAATTCCCCTACTAAATATCTTGCCAAATCGACAACATGGGAATTAAGGTCCGTATGGGGCCCTGCACCGGCTATTTTCTTGTCAAGCTGCCAGGTTACCGGAAAATCGGGATCCATAATCCAATCTTGGAGATATACACCTCTAAAATGATATATTTCTCCCAGTTTGCCCTCGTCGATCATTTTTTTGGCCAAGGCTATAGCCGGTACCCTTCTGTAATTATGTCCGAGCATGTGCACTACTCCTGCCTTCTCTACAGCATCGAGCATCTCTTTAGCCTCTTGTGCATTGAGGGCTATGGGCTTTTCGCAAAAGATATGTTTACCTGCCTTTGCTGCTGCAATAGCAATATCTTTATGCAAATTAGTGGGGGTTGCAATATCGATAATATCGATATCCTCCCTGTCAATAACCTCTTTCCAATCTGTACAATATTCATCCCAACCGAAATCCTCAGCAGCCTGTTTTACTAAATGTTCCGTCCTACCACAGATTACCTTTTTTACCGGTTGGATATCATTTTTGAAAAAGAATGGGGCTGCATCGATGCCAAAGCTATGAGCTTTTCCCATAAACCTATACCCAATTAAACCTATATTCATCTTTTTCACACCTATCAACCTCCTTCATATTTTAATATAGTTTATCTGACTGCCGTGGAATTCCTGATTATTAGATTCGGTTTCAGTACAATTTCATCCAGTTTGCTTTCCTTACCTTTAAGGGAAATAAGTTGTAATACCCTTTCAGCAGCCAAAATACCCATCCTTTTTACATCACTTTTTATGGTGGTAAGCTTGGGATGAATACACCTTGCTATATCCGTATCATCGTATCCTATCAATGAAATATCCCCCGGAACTTCCATTCCGGATTCGTAAATTGCAGCCATGGCCCCTGATGCCATATAATCGTTGGAACAAAAAACTGCATCGGGTATCTTGTTCTTATTCTTTAAAATTTTAAGTATTGCATCATATCCACCGTCATGGGTAAAATCAGCATATACTATCTCGTCTTTGTTATAACAAATTCCGCTTTCAAGAAGTCTTGCCAAAAAACCCTTTTCCCTCTCATAAGAATCCTTATGCTCCTTGGGACCATTGATAAAGGCAATATCCTTGTGTCCGAGCTTCAAAAGATAATCAGCTGCAAGGTACGCCCCTGTATAATTATCAATTCGTACGGTATTTTTAGGCTCTATATCTATACTAGGGTTAATAATTACGTAGGGAAAGCATTCTTTCTCAAGTATAGACATAAAACTATAATGATACATAAACTGGGGCACTAAAATCATTCCATCAATTGACCTGCTGTATATCTTTTTTTCAATATAATTTTTGGACTCTAGATCTTCCCAGTCAATTACTTCAAAATTAAATACATAATCATGCTGTTGTACACTGGAAAGGGCACCCTTTAGCATGGCATAATAATATGAAATCTCTTCGGTCATATCCCTACTTTTTTTTGAATTAAGTACAAACATGCCTATTATATTGGATCTATTCTTAATAAGATTTCTGCCTATGGTACTTCTGTGATACTGCAACTTTTTTGCTGCATCCAAGACCCTTTCCCGCGTTTCAGCCTTTACCCGCTTTCCATTCAATGCATGGGACGCTGTTGCCAGTGATACTCCTGCAAGTAGAGCAACATCCTTTAAGGTAGCCGGCATGTAGACCTCCTCATCAACTATTAATTTTTTTGGTGTCATTTAACTGTCAAGCCTAGTTGAATTGTTCCTTAAGAAAGTAGTACATACAAAATGTAACTTATAGTACATTAAAGAAAGTAACCTATTATGTATAATAGTGCGATTAATAATATAAAACGTTTTACATATTAATTATTCGCTAAAAATTCATAAAATCCTTCCCGAAAAAAGGAGTTTTTAAATATTTTAGACTATTGTACTAGCGGTTTTGGGCCAATGCCTTGGCTGGATTTTCGTACATTAATTTCTGGATATATTTCTCTGTTACGCCATGGCTCATAAGTAAGGGAATAAAGGATTCTATTATATATGTCAGTCCCATATTGCCCCCATAGCTTATTAATCGATTCCTTGTGGTATCTAAACCTAACAGAATCTGATCTTCAAAACCCCAGTCGATCATCCTTTTTATTAATACTGCCTCCTGTTCATCGGTATGATATTTGTATCTCCCAATGGTATCATACTCTAAATACACACCCCTGTCGGCCACAGCCCTATGATATAATGGTTCACTTACATCCCTGTCAATATGACATATAATTATTAAATCTTTTCTAACTCCTTGCCCAATGAGAAAATCCACTATTTCCAAGGCGGCCTTACCCATTTCGGTATGGCACAGGATAGGAGCTCCTGTTTCCTTTGATGCAATAGCTGCACTTAAAAATAATTTTTTATATGCTCCCATAATACCGTCTTTATCAGCCGCTGTTTTTATGATACCTGCCTTCCCATTAGTTCTTTCCTTTGGATATTTATAATCAGAATTAACATACATCCCACTTCTTAGTTCATTTATAAATATCTGGCTAAGCTCTTCTTTCATTATTGTGTGTATCCAGTGCTCATCAGGGTAAAAGATTAATTTATGAAAACCCGTTGATGCTATAATATTGATCCCTGTCTTCATAGATGCCTCAATCAGCTCAGACTCCATCCTCCCGCAGCCCAACGGTTGAGCATCTACAAGGCTATTACCTCCGGCTTCTTTATATGACTTTAATTCGTCTATTGCATTTTCTAGGTCATCCATCCAAAGGGCAGGGTTAACCTTATAGGATTGTCCCTTACCAATAAAGAGGTGTTCATGGCACTGACAATATCCCAGCCTATCAGGTTTTATTGCCCCTAGTACCGTTTGTATAACCTTCGTTGTGATATTCATTATTGATTAACCCCTTAGTCTAAACCATCATACCACGGGCATGCCTGATTCTTTTAATGAACTCCTTGGCAGTTTGAGTAATAGATTCATAATCCCCATCCTTTGCACCCTTTATTAAAGAACCGCCAGCACCTACAGCAACTGCTCCGGCCTTAATCCATTCTTCTACATTATCTACACTTACTCCACCTGTAGGCATCAATTTAGCATACGGCACCGGACCCAATATTGACTTAATTAGCTTTGGCCCAAACAACTCCCCTGGAAACACCTTAACAATATCGGCACCTGCTTCCATGGCCTCCATTACCTCTTTTATGGTCATAGCCCCCGGCATACAGGCTATCCTATACCGGTTACACAGTTTTACCACTTCTGTATTAAGATAAGCGCTTACTATATACTGTGCACCCGCCAGAATAGCCGTCCTGGCTGTTTCAGGGTCTGCAACCGTACCCGCTCCCAATAGTATCTCTCCATTTTTATAGGTATCTGCAAGCTTCCTTATGACCTCTTGGGCACCCGGTACGGTAAAGGTAATCTCTATGGCATTGACACCCCCTTTTATGCATGCATCGGATATCCTTAGCGCCTCATCTGCGGATTGGGCCCTGACAACAGCCACCAATCCAACTTCTGTAATCTTAGAGATAATCTGTTCTTTATCCATAACAAACCTCCGATTCGATAATTAATAGAGATACTTGCCCCCTTCTTATTCTTATTTGCATAGATGCTTAATCAAGTTTTGGGCGGCCATAATACCCATGTTATCCACCGCATCATAGGTGGATGCGGCGCAGTGAGAACCGATAATCAAGTTATCCAGTTCTAAGAATTCTTTGTTATCGGGAGGTTCCTTTTCAAATACATCGATGCCCGCTCCCCAAATCCTATTCTCCTTCAATGCCCACAATAGAGCGTCTTCATTTATTATCCCGCCCCTGGCGGTGTTTACCAAAACCGCCCTGTCCTTCATCTGTTCAAATTCCTTATAGCTTATAAGATCCCTCGTACCATCGGTTAAAGGCAGGTGCAGGCTTATAAAGTCCGAAGCTTTAAGTAGTTGTTCAAGGGATACGTACTCTACATCATAGGCCTTTGCAAAATCCTCATCCCTATAAATATCATATACAAGGATTCTCATGTTAAAGCCTGTCGCCCTCTTGGCAACTCCTTTGCCAATATTACCCATACCAATAAGCCCCAGGGTTTTTCCCCATACACCAAGGGTGGTTGTCTTTTTCCAGTTAAGCTTCCTACACTCCCTGTCAATAGGTACTACCCGCCTGGCAACCCCTAGCATTAATGCAAATGCATAGTCCGCCACCGCATCGGAGTTGGCTCCGGCGGTTATGGTAACGGGTATACCCCTTTTCTTAGCATACTCCATATCTATGTTATCCGTACCCACCCCATATTTTGAAATGACCTTTAACCTGGATGCATTGCTAAGCACTTCTTTATTTAAAGGATCCACGCCTATTATTATCCCATCTACATCCTTTATCAGCTCTGTCATTTCATGTTCCTTCATTATCCTGCCATAGGGATTCAACACTACTTCCATACTTTTATCCCTTAGCATTTCTATGGGTTTAGGACTACTGCTGCCAAAAGAACGGGGAGTTACAAGTACCTTTATACTCATAGTTTACCGCCTTTCCTTTATTTCCATTTTGGGTTATCTACTATCTGTGGCTTCCCGTCCTTTTCTATTATCAGTTTTCTATAGCCCTTTGTCTCTATAGTTCCATAATCATGGCCGGCATCAGCTCTAAAGGCAAAGAAGGTAATAAACGGTTCTCTGCCCGTGTTTATACTTCTGTGGGCATACCTTTTAGGAACATACACCGCCTTGCCGGGGGTCATCTCTTCTGCAACCCAGTCACCTTCAGGATTTTCCATGAGCATGTATCCTGTGCCGGCTAAACAGTAATATACCTCTGCCGTATCCAGTATGGTATGAAAATGTCCCTTGGTCATAAAGTATTCATCACCTACTTTGCCAGGATATGTGATACTGGTGCCAAAGGCAAGATCACCTGGTGTTTCTGGCATGCCCATATCATAAAATTCATATACTAGTGTATCTTCGGTTTTTAGCATTTCATTGAGTTTTTCATCATCGAAAAACATGCCTTTCATATCGGACAAATATCTTTTTATAGGCTTCTTAGTATCAGATAGTCCATTATTTAAACTAAAATATATGGTAAAGGGATTAACAGTGTTATTCTTTGTCATCATATACACCTCACAAATTTATTTATTAGACCTTAAGTCCATAGCTATTTTCTCC
This sequence comes from Mahellales bacterium, assembly GCA_050945235.1. Taxonomy (GTDB): domain Bacteria; phylum Bacillota; class Clostridia; order DUOD01; family DUOD01; genus DUOD01. The sequence goes on along the minus strand of JBMNSO010000039.1, from coordinate 1,369 downwards.
AGCCTTTCAAATATATCCTTACCTGGATTTATATGAAATACTTCATATATTACCTGTGTCCAACCATGTATGAAATATATCCATCCATCCTCTACGTGAAGGTTCTTTTCTTCCTTTTGTCTCAAGGCCTGGTGCATAAAATCAAGAGCTCCTCGATAGTTTAATTCCCATATTAAACTGTTAGCAGGAAACTCACAACCATCGGTAAGGGGTGAACCCGGCCTATCTTTGCCAAGGCCTGTTGCATTTATAATAAGTGAATAGGGCTTTAAACCTTTTAGAATTTTATCATTCCCCTCAGGTTCCGGACAATGATGGTATTCCATTTTAACCTTTGGATTTAAATCATCTAACTTATTCTGGGCAGAAATCAACCTGGGCTGGCTCCTATTGGCTATTATAATTTTTGACGGTACGTTATCACCGTGTTCTTCCTTCATTAGATACGAACTTATTGCCAGGGCACTACCCCCTGCCCCCATTATAAACACTTCTCCCCCATGCTGTTTCCAATAATCCTTTGGTATAAAAGCCTCCATGGCCAAACCGCTGGATATAGGGTCCTTTGCATAACCCTCCAATCGTCCATCCTTTTTGGATATGGACGACAATTCTTCAAACATTACTGCATAAGGATCCAAATATTCAAAATAATCCTTTGCAGCATTGTAAAGATCTATTTTATGGGTGGTTACAAGGGCACCTAGGGACAATGGATCATTTTTTATAAATTCTACACATCTCCTGTATTTTTCACTTTCGGCATGGATTTCTATGTCTATGCCCTTTATCACTGCATCCTTCAGACCCAGTTCCTTTGCCCATAATGGAAACAACTTCATTATGGAAGACTTTGTGGTAGTAACACCTATAAAATACATGGTAGGCTGTGTTGCTCTTTCCGGTAATTTCAATTTAATCCCCCTCTACATTTGTACCTAATTGAAAGTTCCTCAGTCTTATAACCAAAACATGGTGGTATGAATCAGTCTATATCATCCGGAGCTTCTACAGTCACTATGTCGATATCAACTCCGCTAAGTTCATTTATATATTCTGAATTCACACCATTATTGGTTATTAGTTTATCGATTCTATTTAAAGGCGCAAATTGGACAAATGAATTTTTGCCAAGTTTACTGCTGTCACATAATACTATTACTTCACTGGCAATATCTATCATAATCTTTTTTATCTCCGCCTGGTTTATATCCGGCGTGGTTAAACCCTTTTCTATACTAAGACCATTAGTAGCCATAAAGGCCTTATCTACATTTAATCCCGATAGAGTGGATGCTGCAATAGGACCGACTGTACAATGTAAATTTTTTCTTAAGGTTCCGCCTATCATTATTACATTAACACCTTC
>JBMNSO010000038.1:0-14487 GCA_050945235.1 Mahellales bacterium | reverse complement strand
TTTAAAAAGTATACCTTTACTTTTATTTGTCGAAATAGTATAAAAAAAGAATAATATGGAAAGATTGTAATAAAACTTAATATAAAACCAGTCGTATTACCTAATGATTACATTTGTTACAATATTGTTACAAATATGCATTTTTGGTTTTAAATTCATTACTTTTTACACTTATGTATTTACAATTAACCGGTTGTAACTTATTATTTATTTTATAGGCAATATTTATTATCAGTATTATTATTCGTAGCGAATGGGGGATTATAACCATGCAGCCCAATAGAATTGAAAAACGCAAAAAACCAGCTAGGAAAAAATTTGCTATATTTGCCATTATACTTATAATTCTAATAGTCCTTGTTTCATCTACAATAGCATATGCCAATCACATACTCAGTAGGGAAGTTTTCTATCCCAACATTAGAATAGCTGATATTGATATGGAAGACTTAACCAAGGATATGGCAATTGCCAAACTGAACGAAAAATTCCAGCCAAACTTGGATGAGATAAAGATAACTCTGGCCTTTGAAGATAAAAAATGGGAGTTCGACTATAAAGATATAAATGCCCATTATAATATTGAGGAAAAGGTAGAGGAAGCATACCAGATCGGCAGGAAAGGTTCCGCTTTGGACAGATTAAAGGAAATATACAGCGTTTATAAGGAAGGTTTCTCGTCAGATATAACCCTTACTTATGATGTATCTCTTTTAAGGGACAAGGTGCAACAGATAGCAGATGAGATTAACATAGAACCAGTAGATGCTACCATGGAATTTCATCCAAACAGAAGTGAAAAATTCAGTTTTACTCCTGAGCAAGCCGGCCGGAAGATGGATATAGAAGCCACCATGTCAATGATCGATAATCTTATGGCCAGCAGGGATTATTCTTCCACCATCAATTTACCTGTTTCCATTGTAGAACCGGAAATATATGAAAATGATCTGAGAAAGGTTACCCATAAGATTTCTTCCTTTAGCACCGATCTTTCCACCAGTTCCGCTGCAAGAACAGGTAATATCAGGATCGCATCAGAAACCTTCAACGGAAGGGTGGTAAAACCCGGGGAGGTCTTTTCGTTAAACGAGTCCACCGGCGTAAGATCCAAGAGTAAGGGATATAAAGACGCTGCCATTATCATCGGCGGGCGAGTGGAAGATGGTACCGCAGGTGGAGTCTGTCAGGTTTCAAGCACTTTGTACAATGCAGTGTTATTAGCCGATCTGGAGATAGTAGAGCGTACCAAACACGCCTTCCCTGTAACCTACATAGGCATGGGCAGGGATGCCACTATTGTATACGGCGCCTTAGATTTCAAGTTTAGAAATAATAGGGATACCCCTATCTTCATAGCCACTTATACAAGCAGTAAAAGGCTGCTGATAGAGATTTACGGTGAAAAACTACCCAATAACAGAAAAATAGAAATATATACCGATGTTTATGCCTCATACCCAGCGCCCGAGCCTGAAAGGGTCCTGAAAAAGAATCTTCCACCGGGAACAGAAGAGGTAGAGATACTATCAAGAAAAGGCTATAAGGTCAGGACATATAAAGCTATTTATGAAAACGGTGTTAAGGTAGATACTGTATTGTTATCCGATGATTATTACAAGCCCATAAAGGGTTTAATATACTACAACCCGGCCCCCCAGGAACCGGAAAAGCCAAAGGACGAGAATAAGCCTCAAGACCCGAAACCACAAGACCCGAAACCTGAAGACCCTAACTCGGAAAAGCCGGATGAACAGGGTGAACAGTAAAAACCACAATCAGAAAAACTAAACAATTAGTAGGAAAAGTAAGAAGGGTGGATTCACACCCTTCTTTTTAATTACTTATTTAATACCTTTTTTAAAAATTGTCCTGTAAAACTTTCTTGTTGATTACAGATGTATTCTGGGCTACCGCAGGCTATAACATATCCACCCATTTCCCCGCCTTCCGGTCCTAAATCTATTATATAATCCGCTGTTTTTATAACATCCAGATTATGTTCTATCACGATAACGGTGTTCCCGCTCTCACACAGCTTCTGCAATATTGACACCAGCCTATGGACATCCGCCATATGAAGGCCGGTAGTCGGTTCGTCCAGTATATACATGGTCCTGCCGGTACTCCTCCTACTTAGCTCGGTTGCCAGTTTTACCCTTTGGGCTTCGCCGCCCGACAAGGTAGTGGAAGGCTGGCCAAGTTTTATATAGCCCAAACCCACGTCATACAGGGTTTGAAGCCTCCTCTTTATCTTGGGTATGTTGCCGAAGAATTCCAGGGCATCTTCCACAGTCATGTCAAGTACCTGGGATATATTTTTGCCCTTATATTTGACCTCCAGGGTTTCCCGGTTATACCTTTTGCCCTTGCACACCTCACAGGGTACATATACATCCGGCAAAAAGTGCATTTCTATCTTTATTATACCGTCACCATTACAGGCTTCACACCTGCCCCCCCTAACATTAAAACTAAACCTTCCGTTATTATACCCCCTCATCTTGGCCTCCGGCATTTTTGCAAACAATTCTCTAATACTGTCAAACACGCCTGTATAGGTAGCAGGGTTGGATCTAGGTGTTCTTCCTATGGGGGATTGGTCTATGTTAATAACCTTGTCAAGATGCTCTTTCCCCCTTATATCTATATGAAAACCTGGCCTTACTTTGGCCCTGTTCAAGTCCCGGGCCAATCCTTTGTATAATATTTCATTTACCAGTGTGCTCTTACCGGAACCGGATACACCAGTAACACAGGTGAACAGACCCAGGGGAAAGGACACATCAATATTTTTTAAGTTATTCTCACCTGCGCCCAATACTTCTAACCAAACACCGTTGGGCCTTTTCCTGTTTTTGGGAATATCTATCCTTTTTGTGCCCGATAAATACTGACCGGTAATGGATTCAGGGCACTGCTTAATATCCTCTACCGTACCGGCAGCAACAATTTGGCCACCATGGACCCCCGGCCCAGGACCTATGTCTATAATATGGTCGGCGGCGTACATGGTATCCTCATCGTGTTCCACCACGATCACTGTATTGCCCAAGTCCCTTAAATGTTTTAAGGTCTTTATAAGCCTTTCATTATCCCTTTGGTGCAGTCCAATACTGGGCTCGTCCAGTATATACAACACCCCCATCAGGCTGGATCCTATCTGAGTGGCTAGCCTGATCCTTTGGGCCTCGCCACCGGATAAGGTACCAGCACTACGGGACAGGGTCAAATAGTCAAGGCCTACATCTATCAGAAATCTTAACCGGGCCTTTATTTCCTTTAAAACCTGTTTGCTTATCAGGGCCTGTTTCTCTGTTAAACTAAGGGAGGTGAAAAAGTCATACAGCTCTTTAACGGACATACAAGTGAGCTGATAGATATTCTTATCCCCCACTGTCACCGCCATACTCTCTTTCTTTAACCGCGAGCCCATGCACTGGGGACAGGGGTTATTACCCATCAAGGCCTCTATTTCGTTTTTGCTGTATTCTGATTGGGTTTCTTTATACTTCCTCTCAAGGTTGTTAATAATGCCCTCAAAGGGAGCCATAAAACTGCCCCTGCCGTATTGACGTCGGTGATATACCTTTATTCTCTTGCCCCCGGTGCCATATAGTATTATGTTTATAATATCCTCGGGCAGGTCTTCTATCGGAGTGTTAAGGCTAAATCCGTAATGACGGGAAAGGGCTTCAAAGTACATGTTTGCAACGCTGTCTCCGTTTTTAAAATTCCAGCCCGGCGCTACAATAGCACCCTCCATAATGGTCCTTCTCCTATCGGGTATAACCAGGTCTGGATCTATCCTCATTAAGGTACCCAAACCGTCACACCCGGGGCAGGCACCAAAGGGGCTGTTGAAGGAAAACATACGGGGTGTTAGTTCGTCTATGCTTACTCCGCAATAACTACAGGCCATATTCTGGCTGAATAAAATTTCGTTGCCGCCAATTACATCAACCAATGCCAGGCCTTTCGATAAGGCTACTACCGTTTCCAAGGAGTCAGCCAGCCTCTTTTCTATTCCCTCTTTAAGTATTATCCTATCCACTATCACTTCAATAGTATGTTTTTTGTTCTTTTCCAGGTGGATAGAATCATTTATATCCAAGGTTTCACCGTCTACACGCACCCTAATAAAACCGTTCTTTTTTATCTCTTCCAACACCTTTACGTGCTCACCTTTTCTACCCCTTACTAATGGGGCCAGCAATTGTATTCGGGTACCATAGCCCATGGTCATAACCTGATCCACCATCTGATCTATGGTCTGCTGTTGGATTTCTCTGCCGCATATATAACAATGGGGAGTACCAATCCGTGCAAACAACAGCCTCATATAATCGTATATCTCGGTTACCGTACCCACCGTTGACCGTGGATTCTTGCTGGTAGTCTTTTGGTCAATGGATATGGCCGGTGACAGGCCGTCTATATAATCCACATCGGGTTTTTCCATCTGCCCCAAAAATTGGCGGGCATAGGCTGACAAGGATTCTATGTACCGTCTTTGGCCTTCGGCATATATGGTGTCAAAAGCCAAGGACGACTTACCGGAACCGCTTAAGCCCGTCAGTACTACAAATTTATCCCTGGGAATTCTTACATCTATATTTTTTAGATTATGTTCCCTTGCACCCTTTATTATTAAATCCTTTTTTTCCATTACAATTCCCCAATCCCTTACATTGATTCTTCCAATTCCTTTATTCTATCCCTAAATTTAGCTGCTTTTTCAAATTCAAGGTTGGCAGCCGCCTCATGCATCCTCTGCCTCAATTCATTAATAACCCCTTCCTTGTCTTCGGGAGTCAGCCTGTCAACGCCATCATCAATATGATATTTACTATCCTGCTCTGCCACCGCAACTGCGGTTTCAATTATGTCATATATGTCTTTCTTAATTGTCCGGGGCGTTATATTGTTCTTTCTATTATACTCCTTTTGTATGGCCCGCCTTCTATTGGTCTCGTCAATGGCCCTTTTCATGGAACCCGTGATGACATCGCCATACATTATAACCTTGCCTTCGGCATTCCGGGCAGCCCTGCCTATGGTTTGAATCAACGAGGTCTCCGATCTTAAAAAACCTTCCTTATCCGCATCCAAAATGGCCACCAAAGATACCTCTGGAATATCAAGGCCCTCCCTTAGGAGGTTTATCCCGATCAATACATCGAAAACCCCCTTTCGCAGGTCACGAATTATCTCCATGCGCTCTATGGTGTCGATATCCGAATGAAGGTATCTAACCTTTATCCCGTTCTCCCTGAAATAGTCGGTCAGATCCTCTGCCATCTTCTTTGTCAATGTAGTAACTAACACCCTTTGGTTTTTGGATACCCTACTTTTAATCTCGCCAAATAAATGATCTATCTGCCCTTTAACCGGCCTAACCTCGACTTCCGGGTCGATCAGACCCGTTGGGCGTATCACCTGTTCCACCACTTGGCTGGAATGCTCTAGTTCATAGGGCCCGGGCGTGGCACTGACGCACAATACCTGATGTATTTTCCCTTCAAACTCATCAAAGGTTAAGGGCCTGTTGTCATAGGCCGCCGGTAGCCTGAAACCATATTCAACCAAAGTATCCTTCCTGGATTTATCCCCTGCGTACATGGCCCTGATCTGGGGCAGTGTAACATGGGACTCGTCTATTATCATTAAATAATCGTCGGGGAAATAGTCAATAAGGGTATACGCCGGTTCGCCGGGTCTGCGGCCGTCCATATACCTGGAATAGTTTTCTATGCCCTGGCAATAACCTATCTCCCTCATCATCTCTATATCATAATTGGTACGCTGTAGTAGCCGCTGTGCCTCCAATAGCTTATTCTGAACCTTAAAAAAGTTCACCCGTTCCTCCAGATCCCTCTCAATCTCTGCAATCGCCCTTTCCAACCTTTGCCTGGTGGTGGTGTAATGGGAGGCGGGGAATATAGCCGCATGTATCCTATGGTTTATTACCTCACCGGTTATGACATCTATCTCGGCTATCCTGTCTATTTCGTCCCCAAAGAATTCTATCCTAATTGCCTTGTCCGATGACGAAGCCGGGAACACTTCCAGGATATCTCCTCGCACCCTGAAGGTACCCCTTACGAAATTTATATCGTTTCTTTCATACTGTATATCCACCAACTGTCGTATTACGTCATCCCGGTCCTTTGTCATGCCCGGCCTTAAGGAAACCATGAGGTTTTTGTAGATATCAGGGTCTCCAAGGCCGTATATGCACGATACACTGGCCACGATGATTACATCCCGCCGTTCCAGCAAAGAGGCAGTAGCCGAGTGCCTGAGCTTATCTATCTCATCGTTTATGGAAGCATCCTTTTCAATATATGTATCGGAGGACGGTACATAGGCCTCCGGTTGGTAATAATCATAATAGCTGACAAAGTACTCCACCGCATTATCCGGGAAAAACTCCCTGAACTCGTTGCATAGCTGAGCAGCCAATGTTTTATTATGGGCTATAACTAAAGTGGGACGCTGTACCCTTTGTATAACATTGGCCATGGTGAAGGTCTTACCCGAACCGGTAACACCCAGCAGGGTTTGGTATTTATAGTTTTTATTCAACCCATTGACCAATTTATCTATAGCCGCCGGCTGATCTCCGGTGGGCTTAAATTTAGAATTTATCTTAAACTTATTCATATAACCACCCAATAATTATCATAGTATATAATTATAGCATATTTCCATAATAATTAGAACACCTGTTCGAATCTAATTGTATTACCTGAAGTAGTAGAATAAAGGAAGTTGGTATATAATAGAATATAAAAGCTTAAAGGGTATTATGGTATGGACATTCCTCTAAACAAGGTGAACACCCTTTTTGGTACAGGTATGTCCCTATTCCCTACCAAGAATGGAGAAAGCAGATGAAAAATATTATCCGTTTGCTGAAATATGCCAGGAAATACTGGCCAATGTTAATAATAGCAATGATAAGCCTCCTTGTGGTAACTGGTCTGAACCTTGTTTCGCCCCTTGTTATCAGACGGGTAATCGCAGCTTTAACCAATGGAAGCCCCATGGAAGACCAGCTTATGGATACAATCAAGAGATTGGCTATCCTATTGGCAATTATATATCTGGCCAGGGCCTTATTACAATTTCTATCCAGGTATTTAACCCATGTGGCAGCCTGGAACGTTGTATCGGATATGAGAATAAAACTATATAACCATTTACAAAAGCTTTCCCTGGGCTTTTATCAGGACAAGCAAACGGGTCAGCTCATGTCTAGGATAGCCAATGATACCGCAACCTTTGAACTGTTGATAGCCCACGCAATACCTGACCTTATTGTAAATGTTCTGGTTTTGGCAGGTGTTGTGGTTATTATATTCTCCATAAATTCTACATTAGCCCTCATGACACTAATACCCATACCGCCTTTGGTATTTTTAGGCCTGAGCTTCATAAAAAGGGTACTGCCTTCCTTCAGGAAAGCCCAACGGACGCTGGCAGATTTTAATGCCGTTATACAGGATAACCTTTCGGGGATGAAGGAAATCCAAGCCTTTAACCAACAAAAACGGGAAAGTAAAAGGGTGGAAAGGGGCGCCAAAAATTATGCCCATGCCATATTAAAGGCATTATGGTTAGGGGCAATATTCCATCCATCAATTGAATTATTAGGCGTCCTAGGGACAGTTATAGTAATAGGATGGGGCGGAATAATGGGAATACAGGGCAGGCTTAATGTTGAAGACCTGGTTGCCTTTCTACTATATCTCAACACCTTCTACCAGCCTATATACGTCCTGGGCAGGGTTGTGGAAGATTTACAACACGGTATTGCCGGTGTTGAAAGAGTATTTGAAATATTGGATACCCAGTCGGATGTTACCGAAAAGGAAAACCCTATTGCATTGGCTAGGGCCAAGGGCTTAATCACCTTTGACAATGTAAGTTTCCATTACGTTAAAGATAAGCCCGTGCTGGACAACATATCCTTTACCATAAACCCCGGGGAAATGATAGCCTTTGTTGGTCCTACCGGAGTGGGCAAAACCACAATAATCAGTCTATTGGTAAGATTCTATGACGTGACGGGAGGCAGTATTACCCTGGACAATATCGATATCCGGGATTTGAAGCTGGCCGATCTTAGGAATAATATAAGCATGGTACTTCAGGACGTTTTTCTGTTTAACGGTACTGTAGCCGAGAATATTGCCTATGGTAGCGAAGGGGCGACCATAGACGATATAATAAAGGCTGCGGAAATTGCCCGAGCCCATGAATTCATCCGGCAGCTACCGGACGGTTATAATACCGAAATAGGAGAAAGGGGTTTTAAGCTGTCCGGCGGTCAAAAACAGCGTTTGTCCATAGCCAGGGCAGTACTCCGCGATACACCGATATTGATATTAGACGAAGCCACTGCCTCAGTGGATGTGGAAACAGAGCTTGAAATACAAAGGGCCATTAATAATCTTGCCAGTACCAGGACCATATTGGTTATTGCCCATAGACTGTCCACCGTAAAAAAGGCCGACAGGATAATTGTGCTTAAAGAGGGTAGGATAGTGGAAACGGGGGATCATGATCAACTAATGGCCCAAGGCGGAATTTACTATCGACTGTGTAATGTACAGCTGCGCAATGACGAATACTTTTTTGAGTAGCCCAAGAAGAGAAACATCCATTACAAAAAAACAAAGGGCAGCCAAGCTGCCCTTTAAGCTTAATAATATAAATATAATACAACGAACGTAGCATTTATCATGCAGATTCCCTGACCACCAAAGTCGGCTGTAATATTATTCTATCATTTTCTATAGTTTTGCCTTCTATTATTTCGAAAATCATCTTCACACCCTGCTGAGCCATGGAATATATAGGCTGCGAAATAGTAGTAAGTCTGGGAGTAATTACCGTGGCCAATGGCACGTCGTCATAGCCTATAACGGCTACCTCCTCGGGTATTTTTATCTTAAGTTCCTTGAGTCTTTTTATAACTCCTAAAGCCACTTGGTCCGAGGTAACAAAGATAGCCCTTGGCCTGCCCTTCTCCAGTATCCTTTCGACAGCATTATAACCCATTTGTATCTTATCATACTGCTTATCCTCGATACTGAAAAAATCATCATTTATGGGACAACTAAAGGACTCAAGGCTCCTTTTGAAACCTTCAAACCTTCGCTGGAGCGCGCTATGCTGCAATGGTTCGCTGATAAAGCCGATGTCCTGTGTAATACCTATGGAATGGAGATATTCAACCACCAGCTTACTGCCTTTATGGTTATCAACCTCCACTGAAGGTATGTGATATTTCCCAAATCTGCCACTACCGTCTATTATAAGTACAGGTGTTCTACTATTTCTTATTCTGTAAAGAGCTTTTTCATTTAATAATCCGTATCCTAGAATAATACCAGCCACATGGTGTTGCAAAAGATTGTTTATATATAACTCCTCAAGCTGCTGATCATAAGAAGTGTTGCATAAAAATGTTATATATCCTTTCTTGCGGGCATTTTCCTCCACAGCCTTGGTCATTTCAGAATAATACCCACTATGAACATCTGGAATCAAAAGGCCTAAGGTATTGGTCTTATTCTGTTTTAGGCTCCTGGCGACGGCATTGGGTACATAACCCAACTCTTCAATGGCATTCATTACCCTGGTTCTAACCTTTTCGGATATTGGCGCCGTTCCATTTATAACATGGGAAACGGTTGCTTGGGTTACTCCGGCTAGTTTTGCAACGTCCCACATGGTAGGTAGTTTTGATTTCCCCATTAACACTCCTCTTTTACCTTAATATTTAACTCCTATCAGTCGGTAACGATAGATAATACAAAGCAATAGTTTTATTCCTTGGATTATTTGTTTTCAGCCAGTTTACTGAATCTATGGACAATAGCCAAGGCGGGGTCTAGGGGGGTATCAACACCAATGGTACCCTCCGGTATATCAATAACATCTACCTTTCTTAAAGCCTTGCCTTCAAACTGGGGTAGATAACACCGGTGGGCTTCAAACATTTCTATTGTCATGTCCCTTATTTCCTTTAAGGTAAGCACGGAGGAAGTAAGGGGATCCATCGCAATAGCACTGAAGGCAAGCTCGGGATCGCCTTTTAATGCAGCTTCTGCAGCCAAGCTCTGGACCGTCACGTTGCTTTGGTTCAGGGCTGCCAGCTGTGAGGGCAGATCTCCTATTACTACAGGGTTAAGTCCGTTCTTATCCACATATATGGGTACCTCAACACAACTGTCATAGGGAAGGTTAGTTATATAACCCTTATTCATGACATTACCGTTTAATTTAAAAACGTTACCTGTTTCCACCGCCTCTATCAAATACGAACAATATTCCTTGCTCCTAGGCTCCAGATCACCGCTTTCAAAGGACAGGAAATCGACTTCTTTATATTTTTTTGCAATTGCGTCACACCATTTGTAGTATGCACCCGATGCGCCACCGAAATCCGGCTGGTCGCAATATAAATCCAATGCCTTCTTATTCTTTCTGAACCACGGTAGATACTCAGATAAATGGCCGGTGCTTTCCGTCATGAAATAACCAAAATGCCTCATAACTTCGCATCGTACCTTTTCATTTATATAATATTCCGGCTTTTCGATCTTTTCCTTCAATATCGGATAAAGATCCTTTCCGTCCTTCTCCAGTTTCAAAAACCATGCCATGTGGTTTATCCCGGCACAGACATAATCAATTTCTTCCTTTTTAACCCCGACATAACCGGCAATTAGATCCATGGTAGTTTGGACGCCATGGCATAAACCCACAAAACTAATATTTGATATCCTACCTATAGCCAAGCACACCGTGGCCATGGGATTCACATAGTTTAATAATATAGCCTTGGGGCACAGCTCTTCCATTTCCCGTACCATGTCCATGAAAACCGGTATGGTACGAAGTCCCCTGAATACACCGCCGGGTCCTAAACTGTCTCCTATGCACTGGTCTACACCATATTTCATTGGTATTTCATAGTCAACCCTAAAGGCATCAACCCCGCCAACTTGAAACATAGCTATTACATAATCGGCATCCTTCAACGCCTCTCGTCTGTCTGTGGTGGAATAAACCCTTGCTGAAAGATTATTTTTCTCTATAATCTTTTTAGCGTAGTTTTCCATTCTCACCAACTTATCCATCTGCAGGTCCATAAGGGCATAAGTAGATCCTTCCAGAGCCTTTGTTGCAAACATGTCGTTCAATAATGTTTTGCAAAACACGATGCTACCCGCTCCAATAATCGCTATCTTCGCCATGCTCATCCCTCCATAGTTAATTATTTTTTATTTCTAGGTTTATGACATCTTAAGCGTGAATACTGTAAACACCATTGTGTTTATACGTATAATTTATTAGTTCTACATAACTTAATAAATTCCTCCCTAAAACATAAAATTTCTAAATATATAAAATCCAATGAACTACCACCATATATTTCTAACGATTCTATTAAAAAAATAGGATAAGCTACTATTTTATAAATAAACATCATATAATTGAATATATAATTGCGATGGACATTACAGTTATCCTTCTTATACTATTTATATGAAAGGAAATTGAATATGAAAAGAACTATTTTATGCATAACAATTGCAATCTTAATGATGATAGCGCCTATTTTAAAAAACTATAAAGCATTGGCCAAAGATTATGCCGCACCATCTGCAATGGCACCTACCTTTAGCACCCACAATAGTATTACTATCGAAGCAGTAGGGGCAGTATTAATGGAACAAAACACCGGTAAGGTCTTATATTCAAAAAATGCCCATGAAATACTATATCCGGCGAGCACTACCAAAATATTAACGGCATTGGTAGCACTGGAAAATGCCAATATCAACGATATGATAACAACAGGAGAAGAGGTTAAGATAATACCTAACCATAGTACTATTGCGGGTTTGCTACCTGAAGAGACATACTCCATGTCCGACTTGCTTTTGGCAATGATGCTACCCTCGGGTAATGATGCTGCCAATGCTATCGCAGTATATATTGCACGGCAGACAAAGGACGAAGAATTAGATATTGAGCAAGCTATATTTGAATTCTCTCGGTTAATGAACCAAAGGGCTCAAGAGATCGGGGCCCTTAGATCAAATTTCGTTAATCCCCACGGCTGCCATGATAAGAATCACTATACAACGGCACATGATTTGGCTTTAATTGCAAGGGAAGCTATGAATAATCCTATCTTTAAACAATTGGTAAGCACTACCCGTGCCGTTGTTGAAAAACCTTTAAAGGAGCCTAATAAATCCGATACGTCGGACAAACCCAGTGAAGATTCTACCCATAAATGGAGAAACAGCAATCAACTATTAAACAAGGAAAACAACGACCACTATTTTCCCTATGCCACCGGTATAAAAACAGGATTTACGACACCTGCAGGTCATTGCCTGGTCTCATCAGCCTCCAAGGATGATTTGGAACTAATATCGGTTGTGCTGAGGGATTCCAAAGAAGGCAGGTGGTTTGATTCAAGAAAGCTTTTAGAGTACGGTCTTAACAGTTATACCTTCCATGAATTTATGAAAAAAGGGGATATCCTTTGTACAACTTATATAAATAACCATGCCGAAAATGAATCGGGTCAACTCAATATAATAGCAGCAGAGGGTTATAGGGATATTTTTAATAAAGAAGACATACCTAAAATCCAAAGTACCATCGTCTGGGACAATGACCTTTTAGATGGTAACAAGGATAATGAAGAAGATGACCTTTTATCCGCTCCCGTATCTAAAGGCCAAAAACTGGGTAGGGTAGTGTATACATTGAACGGGGTATTCATCAAGGACATTGACCTTATCGCCGACCGGGATATACAAGAAAAAAAGTCCTTGAATATAGCAGAAATAAACACATTACCCCTTAGCCAGTACTCCAGTCTAGCATTTATTATAGGTATGTTTATCATTTGCCTGGTAATTTTTTTAGCGGTACACAGATTAAGAACCAGGTAAAAGCTATAAGATAATACGGCTTTTGCAGCCAGAAACACTGGAGCAAAAACCGTATATAATAATACTAATTTATATCATTAAGATACTTGTTGATCTTATATAATACCTTGCTATTGAGGCTATTCAGGCTTTCAAAGTCCATGGCATCAATATAGTATGCCTCTATATCATCGTGAAGTTTTTTTGCTTGATACAGTTCGGATATCGCTTCCTCTATCAATATTTGAAAACTCTGCCTTAACCACCTTATCTTATCCTTATTATTTTTATATATCTCACTATCCATACAACTCAATAAATCTATCTCTATGTACTTCGTACCATCAAGTATCCCTACCTCATGGGAATACTCACCGTCAGCCAAGGCTACATTCAACTCAGGTAGTATTATCATATCCAAGGTTTTGGGATTAAAAGCACAATGGTAATACTGTATATCATACCCATTATCCATAGCTTTATTGGCCATTCTTTGTATAATAGTGGATTTTCCGATACCGGCTCCACCCTTTAACACATATAATTTCTCAACTCCTGCTAATAATTCATTGCAATAGCTGATAATGCCGTTGTGGGTTATAGCCCTGGCAAACATATGCCTTGCCTTTGAGTTTTTATTAAGGCTCTTTGGGAACACCTCACCAATAATATTATCTGTAATATCATGAACCCGTTCAAAGTCCATCCCTCTTATATATAATTCTTTAATAACTTCATAAACAGCCTTTGCGTTTCTCAGATAAAAATATGCGTTCCCATACCTTTCCTTTATGGCAGACGTTATGTGAATAATTTTGGGCCCATGTTGAATGAGCTTGTCTTCGTCCCATATATCGCCGAAGTTTATCAATTCATCCACCACCCCAGGATATGTAGGGTCTATTATGTGGGGTGCTGTTCCGTCTACTATCGCAATTCCGGGTTTTCTTATTACTACGCCGTCAAAGGATTGGGTATCACCTGAACAGCATAATAGTTCAATATCATAACCCTTGTCTATCATTTCCTGGCCAATCTTTTTTATGAATGTAGATTTTCCTGTACCCGGCCCGCCTTTAATAATGAAAATTCTCTTCATATCCCTTAATATATCATTAAAGAAAGAATAGAATCCCTCGGCCGTATTCCCACCGGGAAA
Organism: Mahellales bacterium; assembly: GCA_050945235.1. Lineage (GTDB taxonomy): Bacteria > Bacillota > Clostridia > DUOD01 > DUOD01 > DUOD01. The sequence continues at coordinate 357 of JBMNSO010000038.1, read as the reverse complement.
ATAATGGACAGCCTTACCTGGTAGCATAAATATTCCTCCCATAAAAATATTATTGATGACTCAATAAATATTTTATGTGCCACCAGTATTTAATGTGACCTCTTACCAGCTATCCTCTTTATAATTCTGAAAAATGGACTGACGGGCTGTTTCATTTTCACGGTCTTCACACCGTTTTTTGGCACTATAAAGGCCCCCAGGCTGTTAATTCCGTCGGGGTATATTTTTATATCATAGGTTTTACATCTGCCCTTTACATCTACTGCATCGACCCAAATATAGGTAGGAAAGCCTTGCAATATATTGTTCATCATGTCAACACTGCTTACCTTCTTACCGTTAATCGCTAAAATAATA